>JBJONI010000146.1:0-14791 GCA_046051915.1 Pseudomonadota bacterium | reverse complement strand
TACCGCGAAGTGTGTACCGGGCTCACCGGCCACGCCGAGGTCGTACAGGTGGTGTTCGACCCGGCGCGCGTGACGTACGAGGCGTTGCTCCAGGTGTTCTGGGAGAACCACGACCCCACGCAAGGGATGCGGCAGGGCGGGGACGTCGGCACGCCGTACCGTTCGATGATCCTCACCCACGACGCGGCGCAGGCCGCCGCGGCCCAAGCCAGCCTCGCGACGTTCCAGGCGCGCCTCTCAGAAGCGGGCTTTGGAAGAATCACCACGACGATCGCGCCCGCGGGGCCGTTCTACTATGCCGAGGACGAGCACCAGCAGTACTTGCACAAGAACCCGGACGGCTACTGCGGGATCGGGGGGACGGGGGTGTCGTGTCCGATCGGGGTGGGGGTTTGAGTTCGGTGGGTTGAACGAGGCTCACGGGCGGATGGGGTCTGTCGGGCGGTCGGGGTGAGGGTCGCGTCGAGACGGACCTCGTCGTCGGCCCGACCCGCGTGCTTAGGGCGCGTCGACGGACCGACGGCCCGGGGGGCTCGACGCACAGCCCGCCGTCGGAGGGAGCGCAGGGGACGTCGAAGCGATTGTCGGCGGCGCGGCTCACTGCGCGGCGTGCGCGGAGCCGCTGGCGTACGCGGATAGAGATTGCTACACTTCGCGAGATCTGGAGCATCCCCTGTCCAACGGCCCGGTCAAGTCCGTCCTCGCGGTCGTCGCACGACTGGGCGGGACAGCGCGCACACGCGACGTCCTCGCGGCGGACGTGCATCCGCGCGACCTGTACGCCGCGCGCGACCGGGGCGACCTCGTCGAGGTGGCTCTGGGGGTGTTCCGGCTGGCCGAGCTCCCGCTCGTGGAGCCTGACCTGGTCGCGGTCGCCACGAGGATGCCGAAGGCGGTGCTGTGCACGATCACCGCCCTTCACCTATGCGGGCTCACCCTCGAGATCCCGCGCGCCGTGCATGTCGCCCTGCCGCGTGGCGTCCACCCCACGCGCCTCGCTCACCCGCCCCTGGAGGTCTACCACGTCTCCGGGCCCAGCTACGCCGCTGGGGTCGAGGAGCGGGACGTCGACGGGCTCCGGGTGCGCGTCACGACGCCCGCGAAGTCGGTGGCGGACATGTTCAAGTTCCGCGGTCGGGTGGGGCTGGAGGCCGCGCTCGACGCGCTGAGGCAGACGCTGCGTGAGCGTGCGGCGACACCCGGCGAGATCGACGCGATGGCGAAGGTCTGCCGCGTACAGGCGGTCGTGCGGCCCTACCTGGAGGCGCTCTCATGACCGACCGCAAGGTGACCCACGTCGGCGCTTCCGTTCGTCAGCGGCTGCTCAACCGGGCCCGAGAAGAGGGGCGCGCGTTTCAGGAGCTCGCCACGCTGTACGCGATGGAGCGCTTCCTGTTCCGGCTCGGGCGCTCGCCGCACGCGGATCGCTTCATCCTGAAGGGCGGGCTGATGACGCTGACGTGGGCTGGCGAGCACGCGCGCGTCACGCGAGACATCGATCTGCTGGGTCGGGGTGTGAACTCGGTGGCCGCCGTGGCCGCGCGCCTGCGAGACGTCCTCGCCGTGGAGACCGACGACGGGGTCGTGTTCGATGGGGCCACCGTGGAGGCGAGCGAGATCACCGCGGAGGCGGCGTACGTGGGCGTGCGCGTCACGTTCGTGGGCGACCTCGCCGGGATGAGGCTGCACCTGCAGGTCGACGTCGGGTTCGGCGACGCGGTCGTGCCGTCGCCAGACTGGATCCGCTACCCGCAGCTCCTCGACCTCGGTGCGCCGCGTGTGCTCGGGTACCCGCCCGAGGCGACGCTGGCCGAGAAGATCCATGCCATCGTGGTGCTCGGGCTTACGAACAGCCGGATGAAGGACTACTACGACGTCTGGACGGCCGCGCGGCTCGGGAACACCACGGCGGAAAGCCTCGGCGCGGCGGTCAGGCACACCTTCGCGAGGCGTGCGACGCCGGTTCCGGTCGACCTGCCCGTGGGCCTCACCGAGGCGTTCGCGACCGACGCGTCCAAGCTGGCGCAGTGGTCGGGGTTCGTGCGGAAGTCGAAGCTCGCGGCGCCGCCGCTCGCCGAGGTCGTCGATCACGCCGCGAGCTTGGCCGCCGCGGCGTTCGAGGTGGCTCGGGGCGGGTGAAGGCCCTCCGGCGCCCAGACCGGTGCCCCTGTCGGTTCTCCCCGGCGGCCTACCTCTGCCATCCACCCGGTTCGCCCACGCGTCGACGCCCGTCACCGCCGGCGCGACGTCGCCCTCGGGCGCGCTGTGGATCTCGTCAGCGACCCGGTCCGGTCGCGCTCCGAGCTTGGCCTTGTTGGTCCACCGAACCCGCCCCGGGCTTGAGGAAGACCGAGCCTCGATGCCACGCCAGGTACGTCTCGTGTTGCGCCACCAAGCCCCGCACCCGCAGAGGGCGGTCCAAGCCCAGCACCGCGCGCGCCTGCCGATCCAACCGCTCCGACACCGACACCGCCCCGTCGGGCTCCACCGCGAGCAAGCCGGCATCGAACGCCGCGTCGAGGTGCGCGGCCAACAGCAGCCCGTTGTACACGTCCAGTCGCTCCTCGTCCGTCGCGTCTTTCCACGGCTTCGCGTGGCTCGCCCGCAACAGCTCCGGCACCGCGAGGCCGGTGATCGCGCAGCGCCCGCGCCATAGCGTCATCAACACGGTCCGGAACAGGTCCTGCCCGCGCCGCTCGACCACCAGCCGCTCCGCTTCGGTGGACCGCGGCAGCCCCGCCGTCTCCCTCGTCCACTGCTGCCAGAGGGCGCTCGGCAGCGTGCGCGCCAGGAGGAACACCTGGTGCAGCAGCCGGTCGAGGGCGGGGAGATCTGCCACGGAGCGCGCGGCGACGGCCCCCGGCGGCATCGGGCTCGCCACGGGGACGCCGTCCACGAGCGCGTGCGCCACGCCAGGGTGCGACATCGCCACGAGCAGCGCCGCTTCGGACCACGATGTCAGCCAGACCCGGATCGGGGCGTGGCTGCTCTCGAAGCACAGCCAGCGGTCGACGGGAGCGCAGGGGACGTCGAAGCCGTTGTCCTCGGCGGCCTTCTCCAGACGCAGGCGCAGGGTCGCCGGGATCATGAGGTGGACTCGATACGGCCAAGGGCTCTGGGGCACAGACCTTGGGTGCGTCGCGCGATCGCGGGGGCATCGCGCTTCGGGGTGAGGAGGTCCGCTGCCCCTTCGCCCGCAGATCGCGCGGTCGGCCTCCATCGGCAGCTCGGCGCGAGCGTTGGGAGGCCGTCCGCTTCGCCCTCCGGGACCCGAACGCGCAGGGGCGCAGGCCGTGGAGCCGCGCCGCGCCTCGTGGCGACGCGCGACGCGTCTCGGGGGAGGTCGTTGCGGCGCTGCGGGGCACGGTGGCCCGCCCGGGCGACGTCGCGCGGGCCACGGTGGTGTTCGGCCCGCGCCCACCGGTCGAGCGCACGCGCCGATCGGCGCGCGTCGCCGCCGATCATTCGGTGGGGCGGCGCCCCGACGTCACGGCGCGACGTGGTCCTGTCGTTGGTCATGGGATCGCCTCCCGCTGGGCCCTGCGGGCGGCCGTCCCTCGCTCGGTATCGGCCATTCCCACCCGACCCATTCGGCCAACCCTGAGTGTGTGGCCGAATGAAAGACGACGTTCTCGGTTCCATTCATGCGTTCGGCGCCAGATGCATTCGGCCATCATCTGCCCTCGTGGCCGAATGCAGGTCGCCGATAGCGGACCGCCCGCGTCTTGCCCGTCGTCGACACCTGCCCCGCGTCCACCAGCTCCCGCAGGCAGCGCCGGAACGTCCGCAGCACCTCTGGAAGAACGGGGAGGGGTCGTGCGGGATCGCGGTGTCTTGTCGGATGGTGACCGGTTTGAGTTCGGTCGCTTCAACGACGCTCACGGGCGGATGGGGCCTTTGGGGCGCTTCGCCGTCTGCGAAGCCAGGGTGGACGAGGACGGCCGCGCGAGGTGTGCGGCGTGACGCTGTGCGGCTTGCGTCGCGAGGTCAGATGATCGTCGATGTGTGCAGCGCCGAATCAAGGGGATGTCAGCCGCTCGGAGAGTCCATGAGCGGCGGGTCATATGAGGCCATGAAGGTCGACGACGCTCCCGTGCTTCGCCGGAACATCGTTGGACCTTGACGTCATGGGGTACAGTTCGCGAAGCACAGATGGAAGGATCGTTCTGGACGATCCCGTTTGAAGTCAGCGGGTCTGACTTTGGCCAATATGTGTACCTTCGACGATAACAGTCCGTGGATGAGATGGTGCTTGAGGCGGCTCTGGGACCTTCCGAACCTACGGGCGCGCGGTCCGGCGTCCGACAAATGGCCCACCCGCGGCACCACGAAAAATGTCGTCGTCGTTCTGCTAGCTGTTGCAAGACGTCCAACGCAAGGAGTGCCCATGACCCACCCGTCCGTCCTCACCCTGTCCACGCTTCGTTCCGTGGTCCGAGACGCCGCCGCGATCCGTGTCGACCTGCGTTTGCAGCCCGCAGCCGGGGCAGGCGCCAAGGTCTTTCCGCCGACCTACGGCCCCGCTCAAGACGGTAAGGACGAGAAGCGCTTTGGCGAGAGCAAGTACGCGCTCGAGACGCGCCGCATCGACGGGCAGGACCTGCCCTGCGTTCTGCTCGACAGCGTCGCCAGCCAAGCCAATCGGGTCGAGGGCGCTCTTCGCGATGGCTGGGAGGCGGCGGATCTGCCGTTCCCGCTCGTGCGTGTCGACTTTTCGGAAGGCGACCTGATCGACCCGATTGGCGTCATCACCGCACTCGACGCACCCCACCGGATTTACGACGCCATCTTGCGCGACAGCGTCAATGCAGATGGCGTGCTGTTCCGCCATACCCCAGCGGGGATGGCAGCAACGGCGGCGTCCCCGCGCGACGCGACGGCATTGTTCGCGTTGTGCCCGACCGCGCTCGTGTTCGGTGCCTGGGACAGCACCGGCCCAAAGGGCGGCATGGGGAGCAAGTTCCCGCGCGCTGTGTCCAGTGAGATCGTGGGCGTGAATATTCGCTCTGGGACCAAGGTGAGCAGTCGGCTCGACCCGCTTTCGGTCACCAAGGTTGCCAACGTTGTTTGGAAGGTTGAGGGCGCCGAAGCATGGACCACGACGGCGCCTTCGCCCGGCAAGGATGGCAAGCCAGTTCCTTCCGTTGCACCTTCTGAGATCAACCACGGCAACGTCACCCCGTCGCGTGACGTTGCCGGTGGTGGCGTGACCTTCGATCATGCACATCAGACGACCGTCGTGTCGCTTCCGGCGCTTCGTCGACTGAAGTTCCCGACGGCTGTGGACGGGGCGACTCACGCTGACCGTGGTGCTGCGGAACTCGCGGCCCGCACCGCGCTCGCGGCGTTGGCGATCGACGGGTTGGCCCGATGCCACGCCGAGGGGCACGACCTCCGCTCCGGTACGTTGCTCGTCGGCGAGGGGCCGTTCGTCGTGCAGGTGGTCTATGGTGATGGACGGGCGCCAGCGTCGTACCAGGTCGACGTCTCGGCCGCCGACGCCCTGCTCCGGGAGGCCGCGGACGCCGCCGCGTCGCATGGCATGACGTGGCGCCGCGACCCGATCCCGGCGCTCAAGCCTGCTCCGAAGCTGCTGCACCTGCTGCGCGAGAGCCAAAAGGCCCAACTGAAGGCGTCGCCCGTCGAGGGGGCGTGATGCTCGCGCTGCATGTCACGTTGCTGACCGACCGCTATGCGGCGAGCAGCTACAATGACCGGTCGGTGGCGGAGTGGCCGCCTCATCCAGCGCGCTTGTATTCCGCGTTGGTTGAGGCGCTTCACGCCGAAGACGTTGTAGACGCCGAAGAGGCCGACGCGATCGACGCGTTGGCTTGCGCCGGGCCGCCCGCTGTGATCGCCAGTGAGGCGTTCTCGCGGCGCGTGATGACCGTCTATGTCCCCGTGAACGACATCGACGTCGTGGGCGGCAACTTTGACGCGCAGGTCGAGGCGGTCGGGCAAGCGTCGGCGGCGTGGGACCAAGCGCGCGAGGAGTCCCAGAACGCTGGCCCGCGCGCAGCGGCGGCAGAGCGAAACTTGGCGAAGGCCGAGGCCGCTCATGCCAAGGCCGAAGCGGCGCTTCGCAAGCGCTTGGTCGAGGCGGCCCAGCCGGGAAGCCGTGGTGGTACGGCGGAGGACGCAGCCAAGCTGCTCCCTTGGGGCCGTACCCGTCAGGCGCGGACCTTTCCGTGCGTTCTCCCTCACGATCCACGGGTATCGTTCGTGTGGCCCGACGCTGGCCCCGACCTCGCAGTGCCTTTGGGGCAGGTGGCGGCTCGCGTCGTGCGGTTGGGCCACTCGGCGTCGTTCGTCCATGTTGGCGTCGAGGCCAGCACGGCGAGTTGGACACCGTCCGAGGCGGAGGTGCGGCGCATTTGGCGACCCGACGCGAACGGGGACCTCGCGCTGCGGGTCCCGCAGCCTGGCCAGCGAATGGACCTCGAAGCTGGCTTCAATCGGCACTTCGGTGAAGTGCCCGGCCGCGTGATGCCTGCCATCGTCCAGCGATACGCAAGCGCTGTTGGCACGCCGGGTTCGACGGTGTCGCACCTCACGGGTGGTCGATGGGTGATCTACGAGTTGGTGTCGGACCTCCGACCGCCGGCGCATGTGGCCGTCGCGCTTGCAGAGGCGGTTCGAGGTGCGATCTTACGGTTTGCCTCCGACCCCATTCCGCCGCTGCTTAGCGGTCACGCCGATGCCCTTCCGCTCGATGCGCCGCATCTTGCGGTCGTTCCTCTGCCCTTCGTGGGCCACGTCCACGCCGACGGCCTGATCCGCGGCTTCGCCGTGTCGCTGCCGCGCGGGGCCGATCGTGCGGCGGACGAGGCGCTGCTCCGTGCGCTGGGCGCATGGGAGCGTACAGGGTCGCCACTTGCCGCCGGTGAGCGTCAGGTGGAGATTGGCGATCGTCGCGGTCATCGCCTCGTCGCTGAGCGCGTGGTCGACGAAGCAGACGTGATCGCCACTCTGAGACGGAGTCGTTGGTCGGGGCCGGCCTCTCGGTGGGCGACGGTGACCCCGATTGCTCTCGACGGAGAGTGCGATCGGTTCGACGACCCGTCGCCTTCGGTGCGGGCCAAGGCGATGCGTACCGCGCATAAGCTCGTTGCTCGTGCCGTCCAGCGCAGCATCCCTGAGGCGTTGGATCCGGCGGAGATCGGCGTCGAACTTCGGTTCGATCCGCCTGTCGTCGGTGCCGCCGCTCTGGGTGCCGTGCCACGCTATCTCCGGGCTGGCCACGCGCGGCCTCGCAGACTCGTCCATGCCGTCATCACGCTGCCAACTGCGCTTCAAGGACCGCTCGTGGTGGGCGCTGGACGCCACCTCGGCCTCGGCTTGTGCATGCCCCTCCCCGACCCGTGTCGCCCCGCCACGTCGCGAAAGGAGCCCCGATGAGTCTCCCGCCACTCCCCCCCTTCGAGGCGATGTTTCGCGCAGTGTGGGGCAAGGAACCCTACCCGTGGCAGCGCCGGCTGGCGCAACAGGTGTGCCGGGAAGGGCGTTGGCCCGACGCTGTTGGCGTGCCGACCGGCGCCGGCAAGACAGCCTCGCTGGACATCGCGGTCTATGCCCTTGCTGCAGACGCGGACTGCCCGCCTCCAGAGCGGCGTGCGCCACGGCGCATCGTGATGGTGGTGGATCGCCGCACCATCGTCGATCAATCGTTCACCCGCGCGGTCGAGCTCCGTGATGCCTTGATTGCGGCGACCGATGGACCGCTGGCCGCCATCCGCACGCGTTTGCAATCGTTGATGGGCCCCGACGCGCAGGACGAGGAGCCGATCGCCGTCGCCTTGCTCCGTGGCGGTCTGCCCGGTGATGACGGTTGGGCGCGGCGACCCGATCAGCCGCTCATCGCCGTTTCGACCGTCGACCAAGTCGGCTCGCGCCTGTTGTTCCGCGGGTATGGGGTTCGTCCCACGATGCAGCCGATCCACGCGGGCCTGTTGGGTCACGACGTGTTGCTGCTCCTTGATGAGGTTCACCTGTCTCGGCCGTTCGAGGAGACCCTGACTGCCATCGCCGAACAGTGGCGTGGCTGGCGGACCGAGTCGGGTGTGCCCGACCGGTGGCAGGTGGCACGGCTTTCCGCCACATCCGGGCATGGCTCCGTGTTCGACCTCGACGATGACGACCGCGCCAACACCCACCTCGCCAAGCGTCTCGCGGCTCGTAAGCCCGCGCGACTCGTGACAGCCACCGTTGCGACGCATGGTGGGAAGCCGGCTGCGCCCACGGTGGGATGGCTTTCGTTGTTGGAGAACGAAACCAAGGCCTTGGTTCAGGCTGGGCGGCGCAGCGTAGGCGTTGTGGTCAACCGCGTCGATACGGCGCGCGAGTTGGCCAAGCGGCTTGCCAAGACCGCCGCCCTCGATGTCCAGCTCGTCACCGGGCGGATGCGACCTTGCGATCGTGACGCGGTGATGGTGACGGTGGCCGATCGGGCTGGGCCAGATTGGCAGGAGCGCCACCAAGCCGGGCGAGCGTTCGTGTGCGTCGCGACGCAGGCCATCGAGGCCGGTGCAGACCTGGACTTTGACGGCTTGGTGACCGAGGTCGCGAGCATCGACGCGCTCGTCCAGCGCTTCGGGCGTGCCAACCGAACAGGCGGCCACGAGCACACCCAGGTTGTGGTGGTTGCGCCGAAGGGCATCACCGACCTCGACGATCCGATCTATGGCACGGCGCTGGGGCCGACTTGGGCGTGGTTGAAGGCGCAGGAGGAGGAACTGGACGTGGGTCCAGCGAGTCTTCGGCAGATGCTTCCCGCGGCACCTCCGAGCTGCTGGCCCCCGCGAACCGCTGCAGCGGTGTTGCTGCCGGCGCATCTCGACCTACTCAGTCAGACGGGCCCCGTGCCAAGACCGGATCCCGACCCTGCGCTGTACCTGCACGGGCTCGATGCACCGCGGCCCGAGGTTCAGATCGTCTGGCGGGCCGATCTCACCGCCGAGCGGCTCGCCGACGCCGAAGCCTCAGAGGCGGCGCGTGCTGCGCTGGCGGCACACTTCGCCGCGGTTCCGCCGACGGCCTTTGAATCCCTCTCGCTGCCGTTGGCCGCGGCTCGCCGCTGGTTGGCTGGGGAACGTGTGGAGGGCACGTACGGGGATGCGGGTGCCATGCCGGACGAAGATCCGCCGGGGCGCCCGTCCAGAGAGGGGCCGGTGGTGGCCGCGCATCTCGGCGCGGAGCGTCTCGACCTTGTGCGGGCCAACGAGCTGTTGCCGGGCCGCGTCTACTTGGTTCCCGCGGAACGCGGCGGACTCGTCAACGGTTCGTTCGATCCTTGTGAGGTCTCGCCGGTGCCCGACCGCGGCGATTTGGGCCGAACGGTCCAATCCGGCCGTGTGGTGCTACGGCTCGATCGGCGTGTTCACGGCGCTTGCGATCCCGAAGACGGCGTGTGGCGTTGGCGTCCCGGCATACCACCGGTCCCTGGCCCGCCCGACGACGCGGGGCGCAGTCTGCGGGTATGCGCGGCCGAGGTCAGGTCGTGGCTCGGTGCGGTTGCTGGCGTGGATGGCGACTTGGGCGTGCTCGCGACCTGTGTCGGTCCTCGGGCTGCGGTTCATCGCTCTGGCGATGTGTGGGTGGTGACGGGACGCCGGCGCCTCGGCCGCGCCGCGCTGCTCGCCATGGCCGGCGGCCGTGCGATGACCGCGGGTGACGACGCGCTCACGGGCGATGATCGCTCATCCTATACGGGGGCTGCCGTGGGCCTCGATGACCACCTTCGCGGCGTTGCCCGATGGGCGGGCGGCTTCGCCGCGGCATGCGGCGTCTCGGACGCCCTTGCGCACGACCTCGCGCTCGCGGGCCGGTGGCATGACCTCGGTAAGGCGGATCCACGCTTCCAAGTCATGTTGTACGACGGCGACGAAATCGCGGCTGCCGGCGCCCCCCTCCGTGCCAAATCCGACAGCTCCCTCAACGACCCGGCGAGCCGTGCCCGCGCACGCAGCCGGGCGGCACTTCCCGACGGCTTCCGTCATGAGATGGCCTCGGTGGCCCTACTTCGGTCTGAGGCGGGCCGGGCTTTGCTGGCGTCTGCCAACGACCCCGAATTGGTGCTGCATCTCGTGGCCTCACACCACGGGCATGCGCGTCCGTTCGCCCCACCGGAGGAACACCCTCACAACCCCAGTGTGACGGTGTCTGTGGACGGCGTGACGCTGATCGCGGATGGCGACCACGGCCAAGATGCCTTGGACAGCGGCATCGCTGAGCGTTTTTGGTCGCTACAGCGGCGGTACGGCTGGTGGGGCCTCGCTTGGCTGGAGGCCGTCCTTCGGCTCGCTGACCATCGTGAGAGCGAGGCGAGCGCAGCCTCCGCTCAGGAGGCCTCATGACTCCCCTTGTGTTGAACGGCCTCGACGGCTCGAACCCCTTGGCGTTCCTGGCTGCGCTCGGTGTGCTGCTCGCCGTAGATGAGGCGAGCGAAGCAGACGCCAAGCCGACGTTGGCTTGGACGTTGCGTGGCACCTGGCAGCCGACGTTGACCAGTGTGCACGCCGACATCGACGCGCTCGCTGCGGCCCTCGACGCGGATCGGCGCATCGCATGCGACGACCCGGCGCTTCGATTCACCTACGTCGATGGCGGAAAGGTCGTCGCCGACGTGAAGCCTTCGCCCGCAGAGTTGCGCGCGGCCCTCACGAGCTGGGCTCGCGAAGCCGCACCGACCTCCCGCCGAACGACCGACTGGTTCACTGGGTTCATCAGTGAGGGCGCCACCGATAACAACGGCCGCGGCAAGCCGAGCGCGCTGCACTTCACGGCGGGCCAGCAAAAGTTCCTGAAGGCGGCCCGCGACCTCGCCGAGGGCGCCAGCAGCGAATCGATCCGCGAAGCCCTCGTCGGTCCTTGGTCGTACCGGAGTGATCTGCCGGTGATGGGCTGGGACAACACCGAAACGCGTGACTACGCCCTGCGAGCGTCGAACCCCGCCACCGAAAAGAAGCTAGGCAACCCGGGTGCGGACTGGCTCGCGCTGCGCGGCCTCGCCTGCCTACCGACGGCGGCGATCCGCCAGCGACAGGTCACCACGGGCGTGGTGGGTGGCTGGAAGGACAGCACGTTCGCTTGGCCGCTGTGGATGCCGCCCCTGACCGTGCCTGTCGTCAAGTCGCTCCTGACCACCAGCGATCTGCGGAGTGCGTCACCGGTTCACCGCGCGCGTCGTGGCGTGGGCGTGGTCTTCGAAACCTATATTTTGCGCTCCGAGCAGGGTGGGTACGGCAGCGTGACGCCCGCTCGCGTCCTGTAGCGGTGCGGGCCGCTCGCCGCGGTCGTGTGCGCGGGTGCGCGCCAGCATCCCCGCGGATCTTCCGTCCGGAACCTTGGCCGTGCGCGGAGTGCCCATGTCCGATCGGATGCCCGCCCGAATGCTCAATGAGGTCGCCTACTGCCCGCGTCTGTTCGCCCTTGAGCACCTCGGCGGGGAGTGGTCCGACAACGTCCATACCGTCGAGGGGCGCGTCACTCACCGCCGGGTCGACACCCCCACCGTCGTCGGCCTGCCCGAGCCCGAGGAGGACCTCGACCGCCCGAAGGCCGTGCGCTCCGTCCTGCTCGGAGATCCCGAGCTGGGCATGATCGCCCGCATCGACCTCGTTGAAGTCAACGGCCGCGAGGTGGTTCCTGTCGAATACAAGAAGGGCGACGTGCCCGACGTGCCCGAGGGTGCGTGGGAGCCCGAGCGGGTTCAAGTGTGTGCCCAAGCGCTGCTCCTGCGCGCACACGGTCACGTCGTCCACCGGGGCGTGCTGTACTTCGCCGGGTCGAAGCGGCGTGTCGACGTGCCCATCACCGACGCCCTGATCGCGGCCACCCTGGCCCACCGTGAGGTCGCCCGCGCCATCGTGGCATCTGGCGTGATGCCACCGCCGCTGGTCGACAGTCCGAAGTGCCGCGGGTGCAGCCTGGTCGGGATCTGCCTGCCTGACGAGCACGCCATCCTGACCGGTGCTCGCGACGAGGAGGTCCGACCGCTCATCCCGTGTCGCGACGACACCGTGCCTCTCCATGTGCAGCTCACCCACGGCAGCCTCCGCATGAAGGCCGGGGAGATCATCGTGGGGAACGGCGACCGCGAGGTCGGCCGGGTTCGGATGCACGACACCAGCCAGGTGGTGGTGTGGGGCAACGTGAGCCTGACCACACCGCTTTTGCACGAGCTCGCCAGCCGCGACATCCCGGTTGCGCTGCACGGCTACGGCGGGTGGTACCACGGAAGCGTCCTACCCGCGTCGGGACACAACGTGCTCAGTCGCATCGCCCAGCATGCTGCCGCGACCGACCCCGCCTGCTCGCTGGCGATCGCCCGCGCGTTCGTGGAAGCCAAGATCCGAAACCAGCGCACACTGCTGCGACGAAACGGCGATGCCCCCGGCGCGCTTGACGTCTTGAAGGACGCCATCGCGCAGGCCCGCGTCGCCCCCGACGTCGATGTGCTCCGCGGCGTCGAGGGCAACGCCGCTCGCGCCTACTTTCAGGCGCTGCCGACGATGCTACGCGCCGATCTCGGCGAGGCGTTCCGCTTTGACCATCGCAACCGGCGTCCGCCGAGGGACCCGGTGAATGGCCTTCTTTCCTTCGCCTACGCCTGCCTCGCGCGAGAGTGCACGCATGCGGCCCGCTCCGTCGGGCTCGACCCGTTCGTCGGCTTCCTTCACGTCCCGCGCCACGGGCGGCCGGCGCTCGCGCTGGATCTCATGGAAGAGTTTCGGCCTTTGATCGCTGACTCTACGGTGCTGAACGCGGTGAATAACGGCGTCGTGAAGGCGGCAGACTTCCATGTCCACCCGACCGGGGTCCAGCTCAAGCCCGAGGGCAAGAAGCGGTTCTTGCAGGTGCTCGAGCGCCGTCTTGACGAGCTGGCGACCCACCCGACCCTCAGCACCCGCCTGTCCTATCGCCGGATGTTGGAGTTCCAGTGCCGGCTGCTCGCCAAGGTCGTCTTGAAGGAGATCCCCGCGTATCCGGCGTTCACGGTGCGGTGACCGCCCTATGGCGCCGCAAAGCGTGCCTCGTTGCGCCCTCCTCGTCCGCGTGAGCGACACGACCTCGCTCAGCCGTTCCGGCCGCGGTCGGTCGGGAGAAGCCGCACGCACCGTCTCCCAACCCGCGGGGACCGCGAAAGAACCGGTCGGGCGTCGACGTCAAACCCCTGGCTCAGAGGGAACCATGAACGTACATCCTCAAGTCTACATCGTGTGCTACGACATCGGCGCACCCGCTCGCCTACGGAAGGTGTTTCAGATCGTGCGCAGTTGGGGGGATCATCTTCAAGATTCCGTGTTCCGTTGCGCCCTGTCACCCCGACAATTGGCGGCGCTCAAGGGAGAGCTGATGGAGGTGCTGCACCACACCGAAGATCAGGTCATGTTCGTCCCCGTCGGTCGACCTGATGGCCCGGCCGAGAAGCGAATCTTCACCCTCGGTCAACCCTTGCTGCACGCAGAGCGTGTTTGTCGGGTGTTCTGAGGCTTCTTTGACATCGCGAGCGGTTCGGTGACGCATCCGCGCCTAGGAGCCGCTCGAACGAAGGTTTGGAACTATGATATTTCATTGCTTGACGCTTGAGAGGGCTGACGCCGCCCCTGTTCAAAGCCGCTATGTTCGGAACCGCTCGAAAAGAGTTGCCAACGTGGGGGTGGAAGGGGCAGTATCGAGGGGTGTCCTACATCCCGGCCTTCGGGCCGGGCACCATTGAAGCTCGCGGAGGGGGAGAAGGCCGTTCCCGAAGTTGGCGGCCTACATCCCGGCCTTCGGGCCGGGCACCATTGAAGCCACTGCAGTCGCAGCGAGGCGGGCGGGGTGCCGCTGACCTACATCCCGGCCTTCGGGCCGGGCACCATTGAAGCACGGCCCCTATGGCCATGTGCTACCGCTAGTCCATCCTCCTACATCCCGGCCTTCGGGCCGGGCACCATTGAAGCTAACCTAGCCCGCCAACAGCGACAAGCCCCGCCGCTGACCTACATCCCGGCCTTCGGGCCGGGCACCATTGAAGCCCGGGCTCGGCTGGTCTAAGGCTATGGCCTCGCTCGCCTACATCCCGGCCTTCGGGCCGGGCACCATTGAAGCGGCCTATCTCCGGTCGCGGCCGCCTCGTCGGTCCACCTACATCCCGGCCTTCGGGCCGGGCACCATTGAAGCTTCTGCGCGATGGTGCCGACCGTGTCGCCCGCCGCGCCTACATCCCGGCCTTCGGGCCGGGCACCATTGAAGCGCGTGCATGTAGAAGCGCCCCACGCTGCCATCCCCGACCTACATCCCGGCCTTCGGGCCGGGCACCATTGAAGCGAGGAGCGCGCGGAGCCGCGCGGCGACCACGTCCGCGGACCTACATCCCGGCCTTCGGGCCGGGCACCATTGAAGCGAGCCCGGTCGCCGCCGCCTCGTCGGTCCACGTCGTGCCTACATCCCGGCCTTCGGGCCGGGCACCATTGAAGCGCGGTAGCCGTCGAGCCGTTCGTCTGCGGCCCGTTCTACATCCCGGCCTTCGGGCCGGGCACCATTGAAGCGTAAATCGCAGGTCGGCGTCGCTCAGGTCGGCCCCGCCCTACATCCCGGCCTTCGGGCCGGGCACCATTGAAGCATGTTGGCGATGCTGGTGCTGATGCGCACCGACCCCCTACATCCCGGCCTTCGGGCCGGGCACCATTGAAGCGCAGCCTACAACGATCAAGGCAAGGGCTACCGTAACCCCCCTACATCCCGGCCTTCGGGCCGGGCACCAGTGAAGCCGCGCCGGGCCGATGTAGTCGCCCGCGGCGTCCTTCCC
>JBJONI010000145.1:0-10741 GCA_046051915.1 Pseudomonadota bacterium | reverse complement strand
GCCGCGCCGTGGCGGTCGACGTGGCGGACGATCCGGCGTTGCGCTGCTGCTCGTCATCTCGATCATCGCCCTGATGTCGATGGTTGTCGTCGAGGTCATGGGCAGCGCGCGCGTTCGGTTCATGCTGGCGGCGGCGCAGCGCGACGAGGCCAAGGCCGAGGCCCTCGCGTCGGGCGGGGTTCAGTTCTACCGCTTGCTGCTGATCGCGAGCAAGCAACTCGAAGGGTCAGGACTGATCGCGATGGCCGCGCAGTACGGCATCCCGCTGAACGCCGACACCCTCTGGCAGTTGATCCCCAAGATCAACTCTGGCGTGATGCGACTCCTGCTTCTGTCGGGGGGGGATGCCGACGACGCGGCGGATCGAGCAAAGACGGGCAAAGCGCTGTCCGAGGAAGAACGTGCGCAGTCGATCGAGGAAGCCAAGACGTCGTTGAAGAAGCCGTTCCTCGACTTCGATGGGGACTTCGAAGCCGAGGTGAGCGACGAGGACAAGCGGATCAACATCAAGAACTTCGGCGGCGCCAACATGGTGGAGCTGATGAGCAACCCCAACGCCGGCCTCCTCGCCGCCTTGATGAGCGGCGACAAGCAAGAGGCCTACCTTCGCGAGAAGAACATCGAGAAGTGGGAGTTGATCGCCGCGCTTGCCGATTGGATGGACCCTGACGACCAACGCCTGTGGGACGGGGGTTCGGAGACGTCGACCTACGAGGCGATGTCGGACGAGGACGCCCCGTACCGGCCCAAGAACGCCCCCTTCGACACCGTCGACGAGATTCGCCTCGTCGAAGGGTGGAACAACGACGGCGTCTGGGCCCGTTTCGGGCAGCACCTGACGATCTACGGGAGCGGTCGTGTGAACGTGAACACGGCCGACCGACGGATCATGGAGGCCTTGCTGCGGCGCTTCGTTCAGCCGGTCCCGACCGAGGACAGCTTGGCCTTGATCTGGCAGCAGATCCAGATGTTCCGCAGCACGCCGATGACCGCGCAGGGTGGGGGCGGCGTCTGGCATGACGTCGGCAATTTTGTGGCGTTCCTCCGACAGGTCGTCCCGGGCACGATCGATCCCCAGATCGAGCAGCTGTGTGCGACCTCGTCGACGGTGTTCCGCGTTCGTTCGACCGGAATGGTCGGCGAGGCCAGCGTCACGCAGACGGCGGTCTTCCAGTTTCCGCAGACGCAGCAGGGGCAACCCGGCCAAAGCCGCCTCGCCGGCGCGTTCGGTCGTGTCCTGTACTGGCACGTCCAGTAGACTCGCCCCCCTTGACACGCTAGGTGAGCCCGGACCGGGCGATAGGAGTCCTGATGCCTCGTACCCTTGCGATCGATCTCGGCAGCCGCGCCGTGAAGGTCGCCGTCGACGTCGACGGGGTCGCCGAGGTCGTCTCGCGGACGGTCGTCTTCGCTGCGGAGTCCGACCCCGCCGTCGAGCTCGACGCGCGCCTTCAAGCCCTCGACGCCCTCCTCGACGAGCACCCCGCTTGGGTCGGGGCGCAGGTCGATCTCGTGTGGGGCAGCGACCGTTCCGCCGTGCGCCGCGTTTCGCTCCCGTTCGCCGAGAAGGAGCGGGTCGACGCCACGCTGCCGTTCGCGATCGAGCAAGACGTGCCGTTCGACCTCGACGACATGCACCTCGCCTGGCGCCCCACCGAGGTGCCGACGACGGTGCTGGCGGTCCTGGCGCCGCAGGCGGCGTTGAGCGCGACCCTCGCGGCGTTGAAGGCCCGTGGCCTTGACCCGCGTCGCGTCATCCCCGACGGCGAGGTCCTCGGGGCCTGGGGGCCCGCCGACGAGGCGGTCGAGGCCGTCGTCGACCTCGGCCATCGGCGGTCGGTCGTCGCCGTGGTTCAGGCCGGACGCACGCTGTGGTTTCGCTCGATCGACGCGGGCGGTGCGAACGTCCAGCGCGCCGTGGCTGCCGCGTTGGGCGTCGCGGCCCATGAGGCGGCGGCGCTGTTGTGGGACCCCGACACGCAGGAGCCTGTCGCGCTCGAAGCGCTGCCTCCGAACGTCGCGCAGGCGGTCCTCCGGGCGCGCGGCCCCTGGCTGGGCGCGCTGCGTGCGACGTTGCTGCAAGCGGAGGACGAGCTCGGCGTCGAGATCGCCGGCGTTCGCGTCTGCGGCGGGGCCGCCGTCGCGCCGGAGTGGCTGTCGGCCTTGGAGGAGGACCTCGGGGTTCCGGTGGGCCGTGCTTACGAAGGTCACCCGGCGGACGCCCTGGCCGCTGCGCTGCTGGCCGACGCCACCTTGGCGAAGCCTTCGCCCTGGCTCGACCTGCGGTCCGGGCGCTTTGCCTTCGTCAGCTCGTTCTCCGCGCCGTCCACATGGCTGCGCCTCGGCGCCGCGTTTGCCGCCAGCTACCTCATCGCCGTCGGCGGTGCGTTCGGCGTGCTGTACCTGCAGGGGTTGGACGCGCTCACGACGGCCGAGGACGCCACCCGCGCGACCGTCGCCGAGGTGCTCGACGGCGTCTCCGACAACATGGAGCCCTCACGCGCTGTCCTCGAGCTCGGCGAAGCCGTGGCCGAGTCCGAAGAGATCGGCAAGTTCCTCGGCGGTGACGGGGACGCGCCGGAGCAGGTGCACCTGTTGTACGACCTCCACCGCGCGTTCCCGCCGGCCGACAAGGTCGTCGTCGAGATCGACCGCGTCGAGGTGACGCCCAAGGCGGTGATGGTCAACGGGCGGACGGACGGCCTCACGCAGGTCGACCAGATCCAGGAGGCCTTGGAGGCGAGCGGCGCGTTCGATCGCATCGAGGCCACCTCGAGCAACAAGGCGGACAAGGTCGAGTTCACGCTCAACATCGCGCGGATGGGCGCCGAAGCCGAGGACGGTTCCGCCGAGGGCGATGCCGCGCCGGCCGAGGAGGGCGGATGAGCGCCATCGCCGAACGCTTGCGCGAGCAAGTGCAAACGATGTCGTCGCGAGACCGCAAGCTCGCGCTGGGTTTGGTGGTGGCCCTCGTCTTCGCCGCGCTCGCCGGCGCGACGTACGGGTTGCACCGGGCCTTGGTCGATCAAGCCAGCCGCGTCGAGGCGGCGGTGGGGAACCTCCGCGACGCGCGTGACCTTGCCGCGCAATACGCGGCGCTCCGCGGAAAGATCGACGCCGCCGAATCGAAGATGGCGTCGTTCCGACCCACCCAGCTTGGCACCTACTTGGAGACGTGGGCGCAAGACGCCGGCGTTCGTGAGGGCCTCCGTGCGCCTTCCGAGAGCGGCAGCCAGACGGTGGGTGCGTACAAGGAGCGCGAATACCGCGTCGAGCTGCAGGAGGTGACCCTCGAAGGTGCGCTTCGTCTGCTCCACGCGATCGAGACGTCGCCGTACCCGATCCTCGTGCGCTCGGCGGCGTGGGCGGCCGTCAACGCCAAGGACGGGCCGCGAAAGATCAACCTCCGTCTCCAGTTGGTCACGTTCGCGCGTGACGAGGAGGCCAAGTGAACCGCTTCCTGCTGTGGATCGCGCAGTCCGTTTGGTTCTCCGGCGTCTACAGCGCCGTCCTTTGGGCGTCGTTTCCTGCGGAGACCGTCGCCAATGAGGTGGAGGCGCGTCTCTCGGAGCGCTTCCCGCAGTACCGCGTCGATCTCGGCGGGGTTCGCCCCTGGTGGACGGGTCTCGCGGCCACCGACGTGACCCTGAGTGAGGTCGAGGGCGGCGTGGAGACACCGCGGTTCTACGCGGACGCGCTCGGGGTTTCGGTCAGCCTGTCGCACTTCCTCCGTAGCCTCGGCAGCACCGTGTTGTTCGACGGGTTCGCACGCGTCGACGGCGCGACGATCGACGCGGGCATCATGGCCGCGATCGGGGAGGGCCAGTTCCGCGTTCGGCGCACGGAGGGCACAATCCGCGAGCTGCCGATCGAGACGGCGGTGGCGTGGATGCCGACGGCGTCGGCGCCGTTGGAGGGCGAAGGGGCCCTCGACATCGACTGGGCGTTCAAGATCCATGACGGTTGGGACAAACTCAGCGGGTCGTTTTCGCTGATCGGCCACCGCGTCCGCCTCACCAAGCTGTCGGCACCCTCGATCGGATTCCCCGACAAGGAGGTCGACCTTCCGCTCGACGAGCTGGAGCTCTCGCTCTCGGGCGAGGAGGGCAAGCTTGAGGTCCAGCGCGGCGTGCTGCGGAGCGTGCTGGCGAGCGTGGACGTCGAGGGCGAGGTCGCGGTGGAGTCCAAGGCCGAGCGAAGCCGGCTCAAGTGGGACGTCTCCGTCGAACTTGGAGATTGGTCGGGAACGGACTTGGCGGCGATGCGTGGCGTCGCGGAGCTGGGTCTGCAATCCGCTCGATGTGACGACGGCCGCTACCACTACAAGCTGAACACGCCGATCAACCGGATGTCAGGGTCGGACCTGAAGCCGGACCCTTGCAACAAGCCCTCGGCGCGTGGCACGACGCGGACGACGGAGGGCGGCGCGCCGGTCCCGTTGTCGGATCGGGAGCCCGCGACAGGACCCGCGGGTGCCGGTGGCGTCGACCGGCCGGAGCGCGCCGGACGCCCGATCGAGGCGACGGAACCGGTGGGCGAGCCGGAAGCGGAGCCGGAGGTCGAAGAACCCGCACCTGCCGAGGAGCCCCCCGCAGAGGATCCGGACGAAGCAGCGGGCGCAGGGGACTGACCCTACACGCCGAACGCGGCGCGCAGGGCGTGCCCTTTGGCCTCGGTCTCTTCCCACTCCGCCGTCGGTGTCGAGTCTGCCACGATGCCGGCGCCCACGTGGAACCGCGCCGTCGTCCCGTCGACGACGGCGGTTCGAATCGCCACCGACCAAGCGGCGTCGCCGTCTGCGTCCACGTAGCCGATCGCGCCACAGTACACGCCCCGGCCGTCGTCCTCGAGGCGGGCGATGTGGTGCAGGGCGCGGATCTTTGGGCAACCGGTCACTGAGCCGGGCGGGAAGGTCGCGGCGAGGGCATCCCAAGCGTCGAGGCCGATGGCGAGGGTAGCGCGAACCTCCGCTTGCGCGTGGTGAACGTAGCTATGGGTGGTGAGTTCCCGCGGGCCGGCCTGGACGCTCCCGGGCGCCGCGATGCGTCCGAGATCGTTCCGCACCAGATCGATGATCATCGTGAGCTCAGCGACCTCCTTAGGGTCGTCGCGGAGGCTCACGGCGAGCGCCGCGTCCCGTGCTGGGTCCTTCGCCCGTGGGCGGGTTCCCTTGATCGGCGACGACGAGAGCGTGCGACCTTCGAGGACGAGGAACGTCTCAGGGCTGTTCGAGAGCACGGCGAGGCGTCGGGACCAGCGGAGGAACGCACCGCGCTCAGGAGCGGAAGCCGCCCGCAGTCGGCGCCACACGTCCCAAGCATCATCGACCCCTTCGAGCCAGACGGCCCGCGAGAGGTTGAGCTGGTACACCTCGCCGTCGGCGATCGCCGCCAACGCCGTGCGCACCCGCGCCTCGAACGTGGCCTGCGACAGGCTGCGCAGGCGCGGTCTACGGGCTGGTGGCACCGGGAGAGGCGGGTGCTTCGCGTCATGGAGCCAAGCCAACGCGCGGGCGCGGGCGGAGGGCGCGCCGATCGGGTGCCACGTGCGGTCGCTGTGGCGGAAGGCGAGGCCGCCGTTGTACGCCGCGAGCGCGACGTGTGGCTCCGTCGATGCGCGCGATGGCGGGAGGGCAGGCTCCCACGTGGTGCCTGCGTCGGCGCCGATCCAGCCGACGACGCCGCGATCGAACGGCGCCACGCCGCGGGACCCCGTGCGATCCACGGTGCCCATCAGCGCGCGGCCCTCGGTGCGCGCGTCGAGGCCATCGCCCGCGATCGACGCCACGGGCTCGGCGAGAAGGTAGGACCAGCCCTGCGGCCCCTCGCCGCCATCGAGCCAAACGGCCCCGGGGGACCCGGCGATGCCAGCGAAGACTGCCTCGGGCGATGGCGCGACCACCAGGGACCTCCCGTGCTTGCCCGTATCGCTTTGGTGGGGTGGGCGCGGGGTGTGTTGTGCCGCAGCGCGGCGCGGCGGGTGCGGACGTTGACATCCCGATACGCGGGGCTACTGCGCACGCCTCGCCCGGAGACGCCATGACGCCGCACGCTCGCGCTGTTGCCACGATTCAAGGTCTTGCGATGGACGCTGTCCAGACCGCCAACTCCGGCCATCCTGGGATGCCGATGGGGGCCGCCGACATGGCGGTGACGCTGTGGGCCAACTTCCTCAAGCATGACCCGGCGGACCCCGCGTGGCCCGACCGTGACCGGTTCATCCTCAGCGCCGGTCATGGCTCGATGCTCCTGTACAGCCTGCTGCACCTCTCGGGCTACGACCTCTCGATCGAGGACCTTCGCGCCTTCCGTCAGTGGGGCAGCCGGACGCCTGGTCACCCAGAGTTTGGCCATACGCCCGGCGTGGAGATGACGACCGGGCCGCTCGGCCAAGGCTTTGCCACCGGCGTCGGCATGGCGATCGCCGAGCGGTACCTGCGCGAGACGTTCGGCGAGGACCTGTGTGACCATCACACGTACGCCATCGTCAGCGACGGCGACCTGATGGAAGGCATCAGCTCCGAGGCCGGGAGCCTCGCGGGTCACCTCGGCTTGGGCCGGTTGATCTACCTCTACGACGACAACCACATCTCGATCGACGGGTCGACCGATCTCGCGTTCACCGAGGACCGGCTGGCGCGTTTCGCGGCGTTCGGCTGGCACACCGCGCAGGTGGACGGCCACGACCCGGCGGCGATCTCGGCCGCGATCGTGGCGGCGAAGGCGGACGCTCGGCCGTCGTTGATCGCGTGCCGGACGGTGATCGGGAAGGGTTCGGTCAAGGAGGGCTCGGAGAAGACGCATGGTGCGCCCTTGGGTTGGGACGACATCCGTCAGGTCAAGGGCAAGATCGGCCTCGACCCTGAGAAGACGTTCCAGGTCCTCCCGGGGGCTGCCGAAGCCCTGCGGGCGACCCAGGGTGCCGGGGCACACGCGGCTTGGAAGGCTCGCCTCGCGGCGCATCCCGCGCGCGACGCGTTCCTGAGCGCGCTTGCGGGGGACGGCGCCGCCACGGTCGCCGGCGCCGTGTGGCCGGACTTTGCCGGGGTGAGCAGCGTCGCCACCCGCAAGGCCTCGGAGGCCGCGCTCAAGGCGATCGTTCAGGCGAACCCCCACGTGTTGGGAGGATCGGCCGACTTGGCGGGTTCGAACGGCACCGCGATCGGGCGGTCGATCTTCGGACCGCAGCGTTTTGCGGGTGCGGGGACCTTCGCGTTTGGGGTCCGCGAGCACGCGATGGCTGCGGCGTGCAACGGCATGGCACTTCACGGGGGCATCATCCCCTATGGCGCCACGTTCCTGATGTTCCACGACTACATGCGGCCGGCGGTGCGTCTTGCCGCGCTGATGAACCAGCGCGTCGTGCACATCTACACCCACGACTCGATCTTCCTCGGCGAGGACGGTCCGACGCATCAACCTGTCGAATCGTTGACCGCCATTCGGGTGCTCCCGAACGTCGCCGTCCTTCGCCCAGCGGACGCCCTCGAGACGGTGGAGGCTTGGAAGGTCGCGCTGACCCGTTCGACGGGGCCGACCTGCCTCATCCTTAGCCGTCAGAACCTGCCCGTCCTCCATGAGGCCGCAGACGCCGTGCGCGACGGGGTTTCGCGCGGCGCGTACGTGCTTCGCGACGCGCCGGAGGCGAAGGTGGTCCTCCTCGCGACCGGCTCCGAAGTCTCGCTCGCCTTGGCGGCGCAGGCGGCGTTGCAAGCGGACGGTATCGGTGCCCGCGTCGTGTCGGCCCCGTGGTTTGAGCAGTTCGAGACACTGCCTGCCGACGCGCGCGCAGCGGTCCTCCCGCCAGGGCTCCCCGTCGTCGCCATCGAGGCCGGAAGCACGCTTCCGTGGAGGCATGTGGTGGGAACGCAAGGTGCAGTGATCGGGATCGACGGGTTCGGGGCGTCCGCACCGGATCATGTCTTGGCCGAAAAGTACGGTTTTACCGTTTCGCATGTCGTCGCCACGGCGAAGCGCGTCCTCGCAGGCTGACGTAGGACCGATTTCTTTCACGCCGCGTGTCAGACCATCGCGGGTCATCATCAACTCCGAGGCACACCCCTGATGGATGGAGCCTCCCATGATGACCCGCACCCTCGCCCTTCTCGCCCTGCTCCCGTCGGTCGCTCTCGCGGCGCCGGCCATCGGCACCTCGGGAACGCGCGCGTCGTCGACGACCGCCGTGAAGCCGACGATCACGATCGCCGACGACGCCCTCGTCAGCACCGGCAACAACCTTGTTCACGCCCTTGTGGCGCCGGGTTTCGCCGCCGACCTCTCGTGGGAGGGTGGCGACGACAGCTTCCATCAGTCGGAGTCGTGGAGTGAGGACTACGGCAACGATCGCTTCGGCGCGGAGATCGAGGTCAGCTCGTCGGTCGCTGCCGGCCACATCAACATCGCGGCGGCGGACTACCTCTCGAGCTCGGCGGAGCTGGAGGCGACGGCCACCCTGTTCGGCCGGACGCGCACCGTCGCGCTCGCTCGCGGTGAAGCGGTTCGCAGCGCGGCCGGAGAGAATGGGAGCACCGGGGCGTTCACGCTGACCGTCCAGGTGATGGGTAGCGACATCGCTGTCCCCTCGTACGGCGCGAACAGCAGCGACACCAACGCTTGGAACCGCACGTTCTTCTCGAAGTCGGAGACCTTCATGCTCGGTCCCATCCCGCTCACGGTCGAGGGAACGGTGGACGGCACGATCGGGGTGACGCACGACGCCGACGCGCCCGTCAGCTCGTTCTCGCTCGACACCACCGTGGAGCCGTTCTGCGAACTTGACGCCGACGTCGCGCTGGGAGTCGGCATCACCGGCGTCGTCGCCGCCGGCGTGAGCGGTCACCTCAACGTCCTCGACGTCTCCGTGCCGACGACGGCGTCGATCGAGCAGGCGATCTACACGGCCCAGGGCCGCACGCTCGACTGGTCCCTCGACAGCGACGTCGACGTCACCACCCTGAGCGGGTCGATCAGCCTTTGGGTGGAGCTGCTCTGGGAGCGGTACTCCCGCCGGATCGCGAACTGGAGCGGCAACCACAACGTGTTCGGCCTGTTCTACGATGACGGCCGCGCCTGTCTCGGTACCGCCTGCCTCGGTATGTGATTCTCTCACCTCGCCACCCCGGGGCCCGCCCCCGGGGAATTCTCTGTGGAGGAACGATGCATCCCCAGACTCGGAACGCTTCGGTGCTGATGATGGCGCTGCTGTTGGGCGCCACCGCTTGGTGGGGCATGCAGCCGAAGCGGGAGGCACCGCGTGAGGGCGGTTCCGCGGTGACCGTGGGAGCGTCGAGCCCTGCGCGCGCACCGGGTGCGTTCTGGGATGGGGCGATCCAGTTGACGCAGCGCATCACCCTGCCGGGAGGAGCGCCCGTCGAGATCGACCTGCAAGCTCAGGTGCACGGGGTTGACGTCGCACCCGCCTTGGGCGAGGCCCGACGCGTCTGGTCGCTCGCTGCGCCAACGCTGCGCGTCGCCCAGGCGGGCCAAGGGTCGCCGGCGGCCGACGCCGCCCGCGCAGACCTCTCCCGCACCTTTGGCGCCACCTACGACGCGCGTGGGCGTCTGGTGGCCCTGTACGTCTCGCCCGACGCCGACGTGCTCGCGGCCGGGCTGCGAGAGCAGATCGTCTCGTTGCTCCAGGTCGATGAGGTGCACGGCGAGGCTTGGGCAGGGGACGAGCTCGACCCCAACGGCACCGCGCGGGTTCGCTACGCCCGCGCCGGCGAGCGCTTGGTCCGAGACCGGGAGGGCTACGTGAGCGTGGTCGCCGGTGACCTCGACGCGATCGCTGGCACCGCCCACGCCGAAATCCGTTTGGGGTCCGATGGGTGGCTCGACGCCTTGCGGGCCGAGGACGCTCTGACGCGCACGCTCAACGCCGACGGGGTGGTCGCGTCCGTCGCCGTCTCCGTACGTGTGGACCGCATGGGCGCCGGGGTTGGGGAGGTCGCTCGATGGGACCCGGCATGGGTGCGTGTGATCCCGGGTCAGGGGCTCGCGACGGAGGCGGCACGCGCCGACTTGGAGGCACGCGTCCTCGCGGGCGCGACGCTTCAGGACTTGCTGACGACGCTCCGCGGCGCGCAGGGCATCGACCGGGCGCGGCTCGCGCGTCGCATCGCCGCGCTGATCCGCCTCGACCCCTCGCAGATCGACACCGTCCGCGACGCGATCCCGGGCTTGTCGGCAGACGACGCCGCGATCGTGATGCAGGGCGTGGCCCAATCCGGCGTCTCTGGGGCTCAGGCGGCGGTCGCCAACGTGCTCGGCGCCGACCCCCGGCCCGAGGTTCGTCAGGCTGCAGCGGTGGAGCTTGCGCTCGCGGGGGTCTACGATCCTGCCGCGGTGGCCGGCCTGCAAGCCGCCACACGGGACGGTGACGCCTCGGTCCGCGACGCGAGCCACCTCGCGATCGGGGCCCAGGTCCGCGCGGGCGGCGACCCGGCGCTGATGTCGCCCGTGGCCGAGGGCTTCGATCCCCAGGGCGCCGATGCCCTCACCCGGTTGCGCGCGTTGGGGAACAGCGGCGTGGACGCGACGCTCGACGTCGCGCTCGTCGCGCTGGAGCGAGGCGACGCCGGCGTCCGCCGTGCGGCCCTCGAAGCCCTTCGGCACGTGGAGGTACCGGTCGACGATGCGTTGTGGGCGGGCTTGGGCGACGGAGAGGCCGAAGTGCGCCTCGCGGCGGTTCGCGCAGCGGAAGCGGCAGGGGGGGCCGCCCTGGAGGGTCTGGCGGACCTCGC
>JBJONI010000144.1:0-9517 GCA_046051915.1 Pseudomonadota bacterium | reverse complement strand
CCGGAGGCATCGAACATGGCGCGCACGCCCGTCTTGCCATCGTCCGCGAGGGTCGACAGGTAGGACGGCGGTTGGAAAATCGGGGCCGAGGGTCCACCGACCTGAGACATCGTCGACAAGTCGAAGCGCGCGCCGCTGTTCAGCAGCAAGCCCTCGTTGTTCGGACCATAGCCGCCGGCGACGGCGCCCAGGTACATCGCGTAATCGTCCACCGCCTCGCAGCGTAGGCGGAGCTCCGACCACCCCTCAAAGCCCTCGATCTGGGCGCGCAGTTCCGCTTCGTACACCCCGGGTGCGGGCGGTACGCAGTAGACGTCGATGCGACCGTTCCCACCGATCAGCGCGAGCGCGTCGACGAAGAAGGCATCGGTGTCGCCTTCGATCTCGGCGACGAAGGATGCTCCCACATCCGTGTAGGACGACGCCACGCCGTAGTCGATCTGGGCGTAGCCGTAGGACGAAGCGACCGACCCGCCCGAATCGTCGGACCAACGAACTTGGTACACCGGCACGCCTGTCCACGTCGGCAGGGCCGTCCCGTCCTCGACCGGCTCGAGGCCGATCGACATGTTGAGACCGCTGGGTGCCCGGTCGATGCCGCCCAGACCGGCGCCGCCACCGCCTCCACAGGCCGCGATCAGCGCGGCCGCACCACAGAGAAGTCGCACAGAACCTCCGAGACTACCTACCTTTAACCCATTCTCTTGGCCGAGTCACCCGACGACTGTACCCACCCGATCCCGCACGACGACCAGCACCGCCTCGACCGACGCCGCGTCGGCCGGGGTGCGCTTTCGCGCCGACGCGCATGGACCGACCTCGTCGGGATCGCCCGGCTGACGCGGGCCCGATCGGCTAGACCGCCAGCGCGGAGGCCGGTGTGCGGCAGCAGAACGAACACGACCGAATCGGCGGCGCCGCCGGCATCACGCGCCTCGTCGCGGCGTTCTACCGTCGGATGGACCACCTCCCCGAAGCCGCCGCCATCCGAGCGCTCCACGACGACGACCTCACCGCCGACCACCACAAGCTCGCGGCGTTCCTGTCGGGCTGGCTCGGGGGCCCGCCGCTGTACATGAACGCCTGGGATGCGCCCACCGTCCGCGACCTGCACCGCCACCTGCCGATCGACCGCGCCGCCGCCGAGGCATGGCTCGTCTGCATGGCCGGCGCGTTGGAGGAAGTGGTCGCCGATCCTTCGCTACGTTCCTCGTTGATGCTTCGTTTCCGAAGCCACGCCCATGGCGCACGCAACCGCGGGGAGCGCCCGCCGTCCTCCTGAGGCGACGGCGCGCTGTGTCACGTTTTTGCAACGACGCGTCGCGACGCGATCGTTGGCGCGCCGCATCCCGTAGTCTCTCGGCATGCGCACCACCCGCCCGATGCCGGCCTCGATGCACGCCCCGATGGCGTGTTCGGCCTGCTGTGGCTGCTGCTGCTGCATGTGTCAGCTGGCGTCGTGAGGTCGTCTCCGCGCTCGCCAGCCTGACCCGCCCACCTGCTTGAGACGACCCCACCCCCCCGCCCGCGCGCGGAGGGCCTCAGGTCGTTGTTGCCCTGGGGTTTGACGCGCGCCGGCGTCCCAACTGCCCTGGAGGCCCCATGTCCCAACGTCCCGAGACCCTCGCCCTGCACGCCGGCTACACGCCGGAACCGACCACGGGTAGCCGCGCTGTCCCCATCTACCAGACGACCTCCTACGTGTTTCGCGATGCCGCCCACGCAGGTCGCCTGTTCGCTCTCCAAGAGTTCGGCAACATCTACACCCGGCTGATGAACCCCACGACCGGTGTGCTCGAAGCCCGTGTCGCTGCGCTGGAGGGCGGGCAGGCCGCGCTCGCCGTAGCGTCGGGCCAGGCCGCAGAGACGCTGGCGATCACCACCCTCGCCCGGGCGGGCGACGAGATCGTCGCGGGATCGGCGCTCTATGGTGGGACGTACAACCTGTTCTCCACCACCCTGCCCCGGCTCGGCATCACGACGAAGTTCGCCGACATCACCGATCTCGCCACGTTCGAAGCCGCGATCACGGCCAAGACCAAGGCGATCTACGTCGAGGCCCTCCCCAACCCCGCGCTGATCGTCCCCGACCTCCGCGCGCTCGCCGACCTCGCCCACGCGCACGGGCTGCCGCTGATCGTCGACAACACGGCCGCGAGCCCCGCGCTCCTCCGACCGCTCGACCACGGCGCCGACATCGTCGTCGAGAGCCTGACGAAGTACATCGGCGGCCACGGCCAAGCGATCGGCGGAATCCTTGTCGATGCGGGCCGGTTCGATTGGTCTCAAGGTCGCTTTCCTGAGTTCACCGAGCCGCACCCCGGCTACCATGGACTGAAGTTCGCGGAGGCGTTCGGGGGCCTCGCGTTCATCCTCAAGGCCCGCGTCGAAGGCCTGCGAGACATGGGCGCCGCCCTGGCCCCGGCGAGCGCTCACCATTTCCTCACAGGCCTCGAAACCCTTCATCTGCGCGTTCGCGAACACAGCCGCAACGCTCTCGCCGTCGCGCAGCACTTGGCGAAGCACGACAAGGTCGCGTGGGTCCGGTACCCGGGGTTGCCCGGCGATGCGGGGCACGAGAGCGCGTCTCGCTACCTGCAAGGCGGCTTTGGCGGGCTCGTGACCTTCGGCGTGCGGGGTGGTTTGGAGGCGGGACGGGCCTTCGTCGACAACGTCCGCCTCGCGTCGCTCCTCGCGAACATCGGCGACACGCGAACGCTGGTCATCCACCCCGCGACCACGACCCACCAGCAGCTGTCGGCCGCAGAGCAAGCGGCCAGTGGCGTCACGCCCGACCTCGTCCGCATCAGCGTGGGCATCGAACACATCGACGACATCCTCGCGGACCTCGATCAAGCCCTCGCGGTGGCCGTGCCGTGATCGTCGACCTCCCCCTCCCTCCGTTTCGCCTGAGCTGCGGCTTGTCGCTCCCGGGCCTGCACGCCCGCGTTCAGGCGCTCGGACCCGGCACCGACGCGCTCAGGCCGTGGCAAGTCGCCGCGTCGCCGGGGCCGCAGGTGGTGACGCGGACACGCGCAGCGATCGAGGCGCTCTGGGCGTCCGAGCCGCCGCCTCGGTTGGACGCCTCCGTGCCGACGGTTCTGGTCGTGCACGCGCTGACCGGTGACGCGGGCGCGGGCGGCCCCGGAGGGTGGTGGGAACCTCACATCGGCCCAGGCCGGCGCTTCGACACGGACCGGACCCGGGTCCTGTGCGCGAACCTCCTCGGCTCTTGCTACGGAACGTTCGGAGCTTCAGACCCCACGTTCCCACGGTGGAACGACCTCCACGACGTCCAGGAGGGCCCGGCCTGGCGCCCGGCCCCCCTGACGACATGGGACCAAGCGCGCGTGCTCCATCGGCTGCTCGACGCCCTCGGCATCGACGCGGTGGAGCGCGTCGTGGGCGGGTCGGTCGGCGGCATGGTCGCGCTCGCGCTGGCGGCGCGCCTGCCCGAACGGGTGCGCGCGGTGGACGCGATCGCGACCGACGTCGTCGCCACGCCATGGGTGTTGGGCTGGAACCACGTCGGACGTCAGGCAACGCTCGCCAACCCCGACCACGGCCTCGCGCTCGCCCGCCAGCTCGCGCACCATACGTACCGCGCAGACGAAGGCCTGTGGGACCGTCAAGGCCGCCGCCGACGCGGGGAAGGACCCAACGCACCCTTCGCGATGCAGACCTACCTCGATCACCAAGGCGCGAAGCTGGTGTCGAGGTTCACCCCTGCTGCCTACGTCGCGATGCTCGACACGATGGACCACCACGACCTCGCCGAGCCGCCGCCCGACGTCGATCTCAGGACGCCATGGACGGGCGTGGGGCGTCTCCACCACGTCCGAGCGGTCGGCCTCTCGACCGATCGCCTGTTTCCTCCCGAACGCTTGCGTGCCGTTGTCGAACGCATCCCGGGGGGATCGTTCCACCTCGTCCACAACCCTCACGGCCACGATGCCTTCCTGATCGACCACGACGGGATCGGCGCGGCCTTGGACCACCCCGGAGCGCCCTGATGCGCGTCGCCAAATATGGCGGGACGTCGCTCGCCGACGCCGATCGCCTCCACACCGTCGCCCAACGCATCGCCGACCGAGGCGAGCCGGTCGCCATCGTCGTCTCGGCGATGGGGCGGACCACCGATCACCTCGTCGAGGCGGTGGAAGCGGCCCAGCGCGGCGATCGCGCCGAGGTCGGCCGTCTCCTCGACCGACTCACCGACCTCGCCGCCTCCACGGCACCCTGCCGCGCCGCCGCCGGCGACGTGCGCGAGGCCTTCGGCGCCCTGCGCGACATCCTCCACGGGGTCACGCTGCTCGGCGAGGCGTCGCCGTCCACGCGGGATCTCGTCCTCTCGTTCGGGGAACGCATCAGCGCCACCTTGCTCAGCAGCGCGATCCGACGCGCCGGGCGTGAGGCGGTCGCCGTGGACGCGCGGGAGTGGCTCGTCACCGACGCGCGGTTCGGCGAGGCGCGGGTGCGCGAGCCCGAGAGCCGCCGACGGCTCGCGCGCCTGGTGCCCCGCTGGCGGGGTGCGGTGCCGGTCGTGACCGGCTTCATCGGACGCGCCGAGGACGGCCGCACGACGACGTTGGGGCGCGGCGGGAGCGACTACACCGCCGCCCTGCTCGCCGCACAGCTCGGCGCCACCTCGCTCGAGATCTGGACCGACGTACCCGGCGTGTTCTCGGCGGACCCCCGCCTCGTGAAGGACGCCTTCCCCCTCGAGCGCATGACCTACGGAGAAGCCCTGGAGCTCGCGACGTTCGGCGCGCGCGTGCTGCACCCCCGAACGCTGGTCCCCCTGATGGACGCGCAGATCCCGATGACGGTCCGATCGACGCTCGACCCCGACGGGCCCGCCACGCGCATCGACGCACGGGGGAGCGAAGACACCACCCGGGCCACGAGCGTCACGTCGCTCGACGGCCTGGCGCAAATCGACGTCCAGTTCCTTCGGTTGCATGCCGCTCCCGGCGCCGGCGAGCGGATCCAACGCGCGCTCGACGGGCTCAGCGCACCGGTGTGGTTGCTCACGCAGAGCAACCACGGGCAAGCGATCAGCGCCGTCGTTCCGTGCACCGTCGCTGAGGCGGCGCGCGACGTTCTCCACGAAACACTCCGGCGGGAGCTGGAACGCGGAGAGGTCGCCCCGGTGCGCGTCCATGGCCCCGTCGGGCTCGTCACGCTCGTCGCCGAGGCGATGGGGCAAGCACCGAACGTCGCAGGCAGGCTGCTCGGGGCCCTCGGCCGGGTCGGCGTCAACGTGTTCGGCATCGGCCAATCGGCCACCCAACGGTCGATCTCGGTCGTGGTCGATCAAGCCGCGCTGCCCACGGCCGTCCGCACGGTCCATGCCGCGTTTCACTTCGGCGCGGGCCGCGTCAGCCTGCTGCTTCTCGGTCGGGGCACGGTCGGGGGCGCGCTGCTCCGGACCCTCGCCGCGCAAGCTCCGATCCTGCGCACCGCCCACGACCTCGACGTCACGGTCGTGGGGGTGGCGACCTCCGACACCGTGGTGTTCGACCCCGATGGCATCGACCTCAGCGCCATCGACGCACGGCTTCGCGATGGCAGTTCCTGGCCGGCGGCGACCACGGACATCCTCGACGCGCTGGCGCGTCTCCCGACGCCGATCCTCGTCGACTGCACCGCGGCCGAGGGCATGGAGGCGCTGTACACAGAGGCGTTCCAACGCGGCATCCACGTCGTCGGCGCGAACAAGAAGCCGCTGACGGCGGCGTTTGCGCGGTACGACGCGGCGCACCGAGCGGCGCGCGCAGCCCACCGATCCTGGCGGTATGAGACCACCGTCGGCGCAGCGCTCCCCATCGTCAGCACCCTGCATGACCTCGTCCGAACGGGGGACCAGGTCCGTCGAATCGAAGGCTCGTTCTCGGGAACGCTGGGCTTTCTCTGCGACCAGCTCGCGCGCGGCGTCGCGATCGACGTCGCGGTGCGCGACGCGATGGCGCGGGGCTACACCGAGCCGCGGCCGCAGGAAGACCTCGCCGGCACCGATGCAGCGCGCAAAGCGCTGATCTTGGCCCGGGAGCTCGGGTTGCGTCTGACCCTCGACGACGTCGCGGTCACGCCCCTCGTCGATGCGGACCTGCTGGACATCGACGACGTCGACGCCTTCTTGGTGGCCCTTGCGGCACGCGCCGAGGCGTTCGGCGCCCGCGTCGACGCCCTTGCAAAGGCCGGGAGACGGCTTCGTTACCTCGCGGTGATGGACCCCGAAGCCGTCCCCGCGCTGCGGGTCGGACCCGTCGACATCGGACCCGAGCACGCGGCATGGGGGTTGCGCGACAGTCAAGGCTTCGTCGCGTTCACCACGCGCCGGTACGCCGACCACCCGCTCGTGGTGCAAGGCGCCGGGGCCGGCGGCGACGTGACCGCGAGCGGGGTGCTCGCCGACATCATCCGGGTCGCGGAGGGACTGCGCGGGTGAGCCGACGACCCTGATGGCGACGTGCAGGACGAGGCATTAGGCGATCGCACCGGCCGACTCGGCCGTTCAGGAGGCGGCGTGGGCAAGGTGCTCGGGATCGGGGGCGTGTTTTTCAAGACGGCGGACATCGCAGCCCTCAAGGACTGGTACGGACGCGTCCTCGGGATGCCGCTGAACGACTGGGGGGCCTTCTTCCCGGCGGAGGATGCCGCCGCCAAGGCCGGAGCCGGGACGGTGTTCAGCCCATTCGCGTCGGACACCCAGCACTTTGCGCCATCGACGCTCGACCACATGCTCAACCTGCTCGTGGACGACCTCGACGCGGTGCTCGCACGCGCTGCCGCCGAAGGCGTCACCCCGATCCACCGCCAGGACGAAGCCTACGGTCGGTTCGCCCATCTCCTCGACCCTGACGGGCGCAAGCTCGAGCTTTGGGAGCCGGCGGGCTAGCCCTCGCGGCCCTCGGTGATCGTGGGGAAGGCGTCGGTCGTGGTGCGGGCCTCCAGCTCCCCGAGCATCCACGCAGCGACGTCGGCGCGGCGGATCCAAGCACGGGCGCCGATCCGGTCGACGACGGCCGCCCGGCCGGTCGCGGGGCCGTCGACGAGCAACGTCGGGCGGACGCAGCAGACGTCGACGTCGCTGCGGCGCCATACCGCCTCCATCGCCGCGAGGTCGGCGTAGGCGACCCCGACCTGCGTAACGTTGAGCAGGGCGCGCACCGCGACTGGCAGACGCGCGCCGCCCACGCCCACCCCCGCCGCGCTCACCACGATCGCGCGCGGCACGCGATGCGCGCGCATCGAAGCGATGAGTCGCGGCGTCAGCACACCGAGGAAGTCCGGCGGCGACGCGAGGCGGCTCCACGGGTTGGCCGCCACGACCCGCCGGATGCCTAGGGCGGAGAGCACCACGTCGTTACCCGCCACCACACGGTCCAGGAACGCGCGATCCAGGACGTCACCGGTTCGCACCTCGACGCCTAAAGGCACCGCCAACGGACGACGAGCGACCGCCGTGACGCGGTGACCTCGCGCCGCCGCCTGCGCCACCAAGCATCGCCCCACGCCGCCCGAAGCACCGAGGACGAGCAACCGCAGCGGAGGAGCTTCTGCACGCATTCGACCCACTCGCCATCCGCCGGGTCCCCGTCGACCGTGAGCGACCGAACGAGACGGGGACGGCGCGCACGCCCACCAAGGCGACCGCGGCGAACGGCTGCGCCGACCGTCGTCGTGCTTGCTCAGGTCTGGCCGGAAGGCAGACGGGTCCAGCGCAGCCATGGCCGTTCCGCACGGAAGCCCTGCGGGAACCGGCGCGCAAGCTCGTCGGGGTCCTGGATCGAGGGGACAATCACCACCTCGCCGCCGGGACGCCAGTTCGCCGGTGTCGCCACGGCGTGGCGGTCCGTGAGCTGAAGGCCATCGAGAACGCGGAGGATCTCGTCGAAGTTCCGGCCCGTCGCCGCAGGGTACGTCAGGCTGGCGCGGATCTTATGCGCCGGGTCGATGAAGTAGACCGACCTCACCGTGAAGCTGTCCGGCGCGCCGGCGGGCAACATCCCATACAGCTGCGCGACGCGCCGCTCAGGGTCCGCGAGGATCGGAAAGTTGGGCGCGATGCCCTGCGTGGCCTCGATGTCGAGGATCCAACGATGGTGATCCTCCACGCTGTCCACAGAAAGGGCAAGGGCCTTTGCGTTGCGTTCGGCGAACGCACCGTGTAGGCGCGCCACCGTCGCGAGTTCGGTCGTGCAGACCGGAGTGAAGTCCTTGGGGTGCGAGAAGAAGATCACCCAGTGGTTCCCCTGCCACGCGTGGAAGGAGATCGGCCCCTGTGTGGAGTCCGACGTAAAGTCCGGCGCGACGCCGTGAATCAACAGGCTCATAAACACCTCCGTTCGGCCCAGCGTCATGCAACCCACGCGCCCAAGCGTTCGCCTTGTTTTCCCCTACCTTTTGCCGCCCTTGGTGCCCGCATCCTCTGCGACATGTCGCGGGCAGGCCGGCACCCGTGGCGGCCGGCCGCATCGACGACGCCCTCCCCCCTTGTCGCCTCGCCCAGACGAGGCTCCCGCCCACCACCACCGACGCCCATCGACCGAAGCGGCGGCGAAGCGTGAGATCGTCCCTGTCGCGTTGAAGGCCCCCGTCGGCGTACACTCCCCGTCCTGTCACCTTCCCTGGAGACCCCATGTGGACGCGACGCGCCGTGATCCAAGCCGTGCCGACGGGGTTCGGTGTGTACGCACTCGGGGGTTGCCGGGGCGAGGATCCAGAGGCGAACCCCGACACGGCGAGCCGGCCTGACCCCGCGACCGACCCAGAGACGGGCGTCGACCCCACGGCGCCTGTCGGGTCCGAGACGGCCACACCCCCCGAGGCCTGCGAGGAAACGACGGGCGACATCGAAGGCCCGTTCTACCGGCCGGACGCACCCGAGCGCGCCGACCTCGTTCGCCCCGGCGACACGGGAACGATCCTGCGGCTGTCGGGGCGCGTGTTCGATGCGGATGGCTGCACCCCGGTCGTCGGCGCCGTCGTGGACCTGTGGCAGGCAGATCCATCCGGGCTCTACGACAACGCCACCCCTGCGATGGCGTACCGGGCGAAGGTGTCGTCCGATGCCGACGGCCGGTGGTCCCTGTCGACTTTCGAGCCCGGGCGCTACCTCAACGGCACGCAGTACCGACCGGCCCACCTGCACGTGAAGGTGTGGGTCGACGGGGTCGAACGCCTGACGACCCAACTGTACTTCCCGGACGACCCCTACAACGACGTGGACCGTTGGTATGCCCCCGAGCGTGAAGTGGCGCGGACCGGCGACGATGCCGCAACGTTCGACTTCGTCGTCTGAGCGAATCCCGCACGGCCCCGCCGTGACCCCACCCGCCTGTGTGAAGACCCCACCGAGGAGACATGCGATGAACCTACGTCCAACCCTGCTCGTTACCGTGTGCCTCAGCGTACTCGTCGGTTGCGGCACGTCAGAAGACCCACCGTCCGGCGACACCGGCGACACCAGCACGACGACCGACACGGGCCTGCCGACGGATTCCGAACCGGC
>JBJONI010000143.1:0-3609 GCA_046051915.1 Pseudomonadota bacterium | reverse complement strand
CGATGTTGCCTTGGCTGGCGCTGACCGCCGCGATCGCCCAAGAGCCGATCGGGCTTCCAGGCCAAGCGGTCGCGGGCGAGGAAGGCCCGACGCAAGCCTGGGTGAACCCAGCGTTGCTCGGACACGACCCCGACGCCCGGGTCGCCGTCGTGGTCCGCCAGCCCACCACCGCGGCGACGCTGCCGTCCTCGATCGCCGTCACGGGCGGTGCACGCGGCCTCGTCGGTGGCCTGCAATGGGACCGCGCCGGTGGGATCGACCGCGTGCGGATCGACGCCGGCGCGGGCGTCGACCTCGGCAAACGCTTCGCGATCGGGGGCATGCTGCACGGCAGGATCTCCGCGGATCAGAGTCGCGTCGACCTCGACCTCGGCGCGTCGTACCGGCCACGTCCATGGTTGGGCATCGGTGCCGCGACGTACCACCTTGGGGGGCCGCTTCGCGCGGGCGATCCCGCGCCTGAGATTCGCCTCGGGACGGCGTTGCGACCCGCCGGGCGCGCCCTGGTCATCGGCTTGGACTACGCCCATGCGTTCGGCGTCACCCCGCGGGATGTCGGCATCCTGACCCTGCGCGCCCGACCCGCGTCCGGGTGGTTCGTTCGCGCCGAGGCCACCACGGACGCGAGTTTCGGCCTCGGTGTTGAAATGTTCTTCGGCGGCATCGGGGGTGGCGTCGGTGGTTTCGCCCGCATCCCTCCCGAGGGCTCGGAGCCCACCGCGCCCGAAGTGGTGCTGTGGGCCGGCACCGACGAGCCCGAGGAGCGCGCCGTCCCCAGCCGCCACATCCCGGAGATCGTTCCCGGCGCCTTCGCCTCGGCGCCGCCGGTCGCCTACGGCACCCACCACCCGCCGCCCGCCGAGCTCGACCTCGCACCCACGTGGCTTGAACGCCGCCAGCGACGCGTCCCGCAGCGCCTCGTCGTCCGTTTCGGCGGCGTCGCTTTGACCAGCAGCCGCTGGATGGACGTCGGCAGCGCCATCACACGCGCTCGGGAAGCCGGCGTCGACGTCACGGCCTACGTCGATGGGGAGGTCGACGCTTGGGGGTTCGCCGCTGCGGCCCAAGCAGACCGCGTCATCGCCCACCCAGCAGCGGCCCTACGGTTGAGCGCGCCCAAAGACCAGCGACTGTGGCTGGGTCGCTTGACCGATGTCCTCGGCGTCGAGGTCGATGTCGCGCGTTCCGGGGCCGCCAAGGACGCGGGCGATGGCTGGAGTCGCAGCGCGCCGACGATGGCCAGCCGTACGGCCCGCGTCGCGTGGCTGGACGCGCAGCGTGACGTCTGGATCGACGCGGTCGCGCGAGGTCGCCGGACGACCGAGGACCGCGCCGGACCATGGCTCGACGCCGGACCGTGGACCGCGTCGCATGCACTCACGGCCGGTTTGATCGACGGCATCGCTTGGTCCGACCAACTCCCCGCCCTGCTCCAAGGTACCGACGCGCGTCTGCTGCCCGTACGCGGCCCCCAACCTCGGCGGCGCTGGACCGGTCAGTCGGCGTGGGACGCACCGACGACGATCGCGCTGGTGCCGATCCACGGCCCGCTCCGCGACCGCGGACCCGACAGCGCGGAGCGCATCGTCGACGTGCTCGATCGTGCACAGCGCGATCCCGCGACCCGCGCCGTCGTCCTCGATGTGGACAGCCCGGGGGGCACACCGTGGGCGGCCGAGGAGGTGGCACGCGCCGTCGCCCGCCTCCGAGCCGCCGGAAAGCCCGTCGTTGCCTACCTCGGCGCACATGCCACCAGCGGGGCACTGCGGATCGCCGTCGAGGCCGAGCGGGTGATCGCCTCGCCGACGTGCGAGACGGGGTCCGTCGGTGCCTACAGCCAGCATGTCGCGGTCGGCGAGGCCCTCCGGCGCCTCGGCATCGATGGCGTGGAAGTACAGCCCAGCGGAGCCACCGGGGCGGCGGGCTGGCTGCGCCCGTGGGACCCCGCCGAAGCCGCGCGGGAGCAAGCCATCGTCGACGACACCGCGAGACGGTTCATGGACGCGCTCGTGCGACAACGCGGACTCTCCGAGGCGGCACAAGCGACCCTCGACGACGGCAGGATCGTCTCCGCGACCGCGGCGCAGGCGCTCGGACTCGTCGACGCGATCGGTACGAGGTTTGATGCCATCCTCGCGGCGCATGCGGCCGTGGCGCCGGGCCGGCGGGGGGACCCACTGCGCAACCTCGACGTCCAGTGGATGCCTCTGGCGCCCCCCGACCGCGCGCGCGGCCTGGCGACGCGGGCCCGCCCCACCCCCACGCCACCGCCGCCGCCCGATGCGGCGGAGTGGCTCCACAACCTCCTCGGACCGTTGCTCGACGCGGAGAACATGCCCCGATGAACCCGTTGCCCCGCGCACGCATCCTCGCGGTCGATGACGAGCGCGCCGTCCGCACGGTCCTCGCCCTGCATCTGACGAAGGCAGGGTACGACGTCGTCCTGGCGGACGACGCGAGCGCCGCGCGCACGCACCTCGCCGCGCAGCCGTTCGACCTGATGATCACCGACGTGCGCATGCCGGGGGATTCAGGTCTCGTTCTGCTCGAGGAGGTCCGGCGCGCATGGCCCGACATGGCCGTCGTCGTGATGACGGGCGACGGTTCGATTGAGGATGCGGTCCGCGCGATCAAGCTCGGCGCTTCCGATTACCTGATCAAACCGGTCGAACGCGACCCGCTGCTCCTTGTGCTCGACAGGGCCCTGGAGACGCGGCGTCTGCAGGCCGAGGTCGTCGCCCTTCGTCGCGCGATCGACGCGCGCGTCGGATTCGAAGGCCTCGTTGGGCAATCGGGCGTGATGGCGACGTTGCGCGACCAGATCGATGCGGTCGCCGGCTCCGATGCGACCGTGCTGCTGCACGGCGCGACGGGCACGGGCAAGGAGCTGCTCGCCCACGCCATTCATCGCCGTTCCCCTCGCAGCGACGCTCCGTTCGTTTCGGTGAACTGCGGCGCGATCCCTGCCGAGTTGCTCGAGAGCGAGCTCTTTGGACACGAACGAGGTGCGTTCACGGGCGCCCACCGGACCCACATCGGAAGGTTCGAGGCCGCCAATGGTGGAACGCTCTTCTTGGACGAAATCGGCGACCTCGCGCCCGCAGCGCAGGTCAAGCTGCTGCGCGCTCTGCAATCGGGGGAGATCCAGCGCGTCGGTGGCGTCGCTCCGATGCGGGTGGACGTCCGCATCGTCGCCGCGACGCACCGCGACCTACCTGCGGATGTCCGAACCGGGACGTTCCGCGAGGACCTGTACTACCGGCTCGCGGTCGTCGCCCTCGAGGTGCCCGCCCTGTCGGCCCGCGCAGGCGACATCCCCCTCCTCGTTCGCTACTTCGTCGACCGACTCGCAGCGCGCGCCCAACGGCCATCGCCGAGCGTGACGCCGGCGTGCCTTGCGATGCTCGAACGGTTCGGTTGGCCAGGAAACGTGCGCCAGCTCGAGCATGCCGTCGAGCGTGCATGGGTCCTCTCGCGAGGTGCGGACCCTTTGCCGATCGCCCTCCCCGAAGATTCCGTGCTCCTCGCAGCATCCCGCGTCGCTGACGCGCCGGCACCCACGCCGTCGCGGTGGGACGGCCGCCCCCTCCACGACATTCTCGATGATGT
>JBJONI010000142.1:0-2513 GCA_046051915.1 Pseudomonadota bacterium | reverse complement strand
CGTGACGCCTTGACGCGCACCGGAGAGCAGGCACTCGGCCTCATCGTCGGGGAGCGACTGCTGGCGAACACCCACGGCATGGTCGGCTACGCGGCGCTGCAGAGCGGCACGATCCGACAAGCGATCGACCTGTTCCGCCGGTTCGCCCGCCTCCGGTTGGCGCTGCTTCACGTCGACGTCGAGGAGGACGGCGAGGTCGTCTGGGTTCGCCTCCGCGCCTCTCGCCCGCTGGGTGACGTGGAGCGGCCGATCCTCGAAGCGGTGGTGCTCAGCGTCAAAAACCTCCTCGACGCGATCACGCGCGACCCACGCTCCGCGGCCCGCGTGGCGTTTCCGTTCCCAGAACCTCCCTACGGCGCGATGGCCCGCGAGATCCTCGCCGCGACGGTCGGTTGGTCGCAGCCGTGGTGCGGCGTCGCCGTTCGACGTGCCGACCTCGACCAGCCGCTGCGCCAAGGGGACCCCGCCGCGTTCGCAGAAGCGGCCCAGTTGTGCCAACGCGCGCTCGAGCAGCTCGATGTCGCGGACGACTGGGCCGGCCGGGTTCGCCGGCTCCTGCTGGAACGCCAGCATGGCTTCCCGTCGTTGGCGACCGTTGCCCGTCGCCTCCACACCACGCCGCGCACGTTGCATCGACGCCTCGCGGATGCGGGCGTTTCGTTCCAAGACCTGCTCGACACCACGCGCGCGTCGCTCGCTGGTGAGCTGCTTCGTACGCCGAACCTCACGGTCGAGGATGTCGCGTTCCAGCTCGGCTACACCGAGGTGGCGAACTTCCGACGGGCGTTCCGTCGATGGACAGGCCTGTCCCCCGCCGCCTGGCGAGCCGCCGAGGTGTCCGCCGACCCGCCCACCGCTCACGCCCGACCCAGCGAGTCCTCTCGATGAGCCGCCGTCGCTTCGGGCCAGCGGCCCCGCTCGTGGGGATCGCGACCGCGCAAGCCGCCATCGGCACGCTCGCGGCCACCGTGCCGCTCGGCGGGCGCACGATGGCTTGGCAGGACGCCAGCGGCTTGTTCGCCGTCGCCGCAGGCCTCGCCGGATGGGCGTTGTGGACGCACCTACAATGCCGTCGTCGAAACCGCGTCGACCCTGGCCGCACGGTGCTCGTCCCCGCCATGTTCCCCGGCATCGCCGACCTCGCGTTTACGACGCCGCTGCTCGTGACTGCGCCGACCGCGGGACTCGCCCTGCTCGACCTCCGCGACAGCGCGCCGCTGACGTTCGTCGCGCTGCTCTCGGTGGTGCTCACCCTCGGCCTGTTGCTCCTCCGCGAGGCGGACGCGGTGCTCTCCATCAGTCCCGCGGGCCTGACCTTGTGGCGAGGCTGGGCCGTCGTGCGAAAGGAGCGCTTTCGAATTCCCAAGCCGTACGACGTCACGGTCCGACGGCTGGAGGACGGACGCAGACCACGGTTCCGCGTCGGCCTCGATCCGGACGACGGCTGGCCTCCCACCGCGTCGTTCTACGACGACGCCTCGGAGGCCGACCGCGCGCTGGCCGTCTGGAGGGCCGCCGTCGTCGCGGCCGCGGCGGCTACGCCGACCTCGACATCCAAGCCCCCGTCAACGCCGTCACCAACCCGATGACCACCACGTCGAGCGCTGTCAGAAACTGCAAATCGGCGTGGAACACTTCCTGCAACACGATGCCCGTCAACGCAGCGACCGTGCCGAACACCATCAAGGTGCTCGACACGAGACGATGCGCACCGGACGCCTGTGCCTCGAAGGGCTCAGGCGGCGACCGGTGCGCGGCCATCACTTCGCGACCGCCAGTTGGGCGACCGAGGCTTCGGTCTCGCCGTCCGCTTCCATCTTCGCCCGCGCAATGCCGTAAATCATCAGGCCGTACCCACACTTCGCCGTGATATCGGCGATGCTGTACCCGACTTGAATCGCGACCACGCCCGACGTGCCCAGGAAGTCCGCGCCGAACCACACGGGCAACCCGTAGGTGATGGGGTAGAAGCCCCACGTCGCGAGGAGCAGAAGCTGGGTCAGCCAGAGCTGGCGTTGGACTTCACCCGACTCCCGGGCGGCCGCCTGCTTCAACTCGACGAACAAGACGTAGAGGATGTAGGCAAACGGCACGGAGCTGATGATGCCCCAGACGTTGCGCGTGCCCAAGTCCCCAGAGACTTCCCCGACGTAGCCGGTCACGAGCATGGCGACGGTCGCCACGATCAAGCGCGAACTCAACGAGCCCGCCACCGCCTTCGGCAGCTGCAGGACGGCGACCAGCTCGGCGACCAACAGCGGCACCGTGAGCAGCCAGTCGACGTAGCGGTAGGCGTCGTTGAACGGCGCGCCGGACGGAACGTAGGCATTGCCCTGCAAGGTGTAGGCGTGGTCCCACGACGCGAAGATGCGCCAGTAGTGGTAGCCGGCGATCCCGACGACGAGGCTCGACATCACCAATGCCGGCCGGAATCGGGCCGAAACCTGTTGGCGCGCCATCACAAAGAAGGCGAAGGAAGCGAACATCGCAGCGATCGCGAGGCTCAACATGTT
>JBJONI010000141.1:0-3796 GCA_046051915.1 Pseudomonadota bacterium | reverse complement strand
TCCGCCCAAAGCATAGGACAATCGCCAACAAGGACCCAACCGTCAGCGACCTGTCCAAGCAGCGCGTAAGCGTCCCGGAAGCACGCTGACCGCCACGGGAACCCCGCCCGGGCTCTCCCCGTCCACGTCGCACGGCACCGTGGCCCCGCCCGCCCGAACCGTCACCTCAACGGCGCGCGCGGTGCGAACGGTCGGCGCGTGCTCCACGCCGCCATCGTAGAGCCGAGGCAGCGCGGCGAGCATGCGCGGCAACGTGTCCTTCTCGACCCACGTCAGCGCGATCTCCCCGGAGTCCAGGCGTGCCGTCGGCGCGACATGCATGCCACCGCCGCAGTAGCGACCGTTCGCGATGAACACCTGCATCAACGGCCCACCCCAGCGATGCGACCGCCCGTCGGGGTCCGTCCAGGTCATCTCCGCGTCGGGGGCCAACCAGCCGCCAAGCGTCGTCAGCGTCGCGCCGAGGAACGTCAAGAAGCCGCCCCAGGCCTTGTCGGAGGCGTTGACGCGGCGCACCACCTCGCCCCCCATGCCGACGCCGATCACGTTCACGCCGTGCCGGACCACCGAGGTGCCGTCGGGGCCCGTGAACGTGCCCCGCAGCACGTCGAGCGGCCGCTGCGCGCCGTCGGACTGGGCCGCGAAGGCGCGGATGGGGTCCTTCGACAACCCGAGCGTGCGGGCGAGATCGCTCCCCGTGCCCGCGGGCAACAACCCAAAGACGAGCTCAGGGTCGTCCATCGCGACCAGGCCGTTGACGACCTCGTTGGCGGTCCCGTCTCCGCCCACCGCGATGACCCGCCTCGCGCCGGCGGCCACGGCCTCACGCGCACCGCGGACGCCGTCCCCCACCGCCGCCGTCTCCAACAGCGTCACGTCGCCGTAGGCGTCACGGGCGGCCGCGACGATCCGGTCACGATGCCGACCCGTCCGACCTCCCCCCGATCGGGGGTTGAGCACCAGCGCCGTCCTCATCGCGCCTCCGTCCCGGCAAGCCAGCGGTCGACGGCATCCTCGACCGACACGCCGAGGAGACCACGCAGGTGGTTCGCCACCCCCACATCCGCGACGTAGGACGGGCAACCCCGGGCGTGCCACCAGCGCTCGGCGAGCCGGCGAGCGTCGTCGGGGGCTCCCTCGACGAACGGTCCGAACGCGCCGACGTGCAGCAAGCGCGTGTCGGTGAGCCCGCCCATGACCTGCGCCGAGGACGCCTCCACGGCGTCGACGGGCGCGTGATCGACCCACGTCCAACGCACCCCGGCTTCGTCCAGCACCGCCGCGGCGCGGGAGTCCGCGACGACCGTCGGCCGTCCGCCCATCCACCGCCGGACGGCGGCGAGGTGCACGCTCCAATCCACATGTCCGGCCGCGTCGCGCGAGAGCGCCTCCGGGCTCGACAGGGCCACCACCTCGACGCCGTGCGCATGGCCCCATGCCGCCGCCCAACGACGCCCGTCGGTCTCCACCACCACGGTCGCGTCCGCGGCGCCCGCGTCCGTCGGGAGGGGCGTCGGAGGCGGGGCGAGACCGAGCGCCGCGCGGGCCGCGCGGAGGGCGGTTGGAAGCGGTTCACCGTGATGGCAGAAGCGCTGACAGCCACCGCAATCGACGCACAACGTCACCGCCGCGCGCGCGAGCGCATCAGAGACCTCACCCCGCCGGTGACGAAGCAGGACCTCGGCGAGGCGCGCAGGCACGGCGGCCTCGCGTCCCGTCCCTTCCGCGACCGGACATGCGCTCCGACACAGCCGCGGGCAGAGGGCACAGCGCGCGATCACGTCCGCCATGCGGTCTCCGATGCGTCCGCCGGCCGCAGAAAGTGGTTCGTGGTCACGCCGACGCACGCCGCGTCCTCGGTGGGTACCGGGACGAGCCCCGCGCCCCGGCGTCGCGGCGCGCGCCAGGGAACGGGCTGCCCCGGCGTGGCCAGCACGGTCTCGGCATGCCGGAGCAACGCCGCGGCCGCCGGGCCACGGAAGCCGACCCACAGCCCATCGTCTTGGACCTCGAGCAGCGCCGGGCGCAGGTCGGCGCGGAGGAGGGCCTGTGCGGCCCGCCACGGCGCTTCGACGCCGAACCGGAAGGCGAGACCTTCGCCCTGCGTGCTGGTCGGGACCGTCACCCGCACAGAACGCGCGTGCCGCGACAGCCAACCCCGCAAGTCGGGCCCCGAAGCCGACCGCGGCGCCCGGCCCAACGCGACCTCTTCTCCGGCGAGCGTGCCCGAGACCGTCGACCAAGGCGCCATCCACGCCTCACGCGCCCAAGGACCCACCTCACCTTCCTCGGCGCCAAATCCCCACAGCGGCTCGCCTTCGCCGATGCCGTCGATCGACGGCTCCACGGCGACGGCCGGTGCACGGGTCGTCGTCGGCACGAACAAGCGACCGGTGTTCATGCCCCCTTCGGGATCGAACACGGCCTTCGCCGCTTGCCAGCCCCGCACGGCAGCCCCCACCTCTGCGGATGCGGCGGCCGCCTTGAGCTCGCCCACGCCGTGGTGGTGCGTGACGGTCGCCCCACTGCGGACGACCGCGTCGAGCGCCGCGGCCCAGGTCGCCTGGTACGCGGCCCGGTCGCCCTTGCCGGCGAACGAAAAGTAGATGCAGCCGCCCTCGGGGTAGACGTGCGACAAGTGCGCCATCACCAACGCCTTGCCGCGCACAGCCGAGCGGACGCCCTCGTAGACCGCGGCGAGCTTCGACCACGGCGCGGCGACTTCCATCGTGTCGGCGAACCCACCACGCTCAAACACCGGCATCAACTTGTAGCTGACGGCGTGACGCGAATGGAACCACCGCCAACCGGGTTCCTCGCCGAGATCCTCCCCTCCGGCTGCAAGGACACACGCATGTCCGGCGGCCGACGACGGCGTCACGACCTCGGCGTCGCCCTCGAACCCCACGATCAGCAGACATCCCGAAGCGACCGACTCGACCAACGACTGCACGAACCCCGGCAGCGACAGCGGCAGCGCGACCGTGCGCCGATGAACGGCCGGCAGCGCGTCGACCGCCGCCAACCAACGCTTCCACCAAGCAGGCGCGTGCTGGCCCTTGGGCTTGGTCTTGCCGCCGATGCGCGTGTCGACCGGGTCGTACAAGCGGACGACAGACGGCCACAGCTCCGACTGCATCAGCGCCCGCATCGCCTCCAGCGCCGTCGGGACATCCGCGAACCGGTAGCCGCGGAACCAGCGCGTCGCCGGTGTCGGGCGGACACGCAGGCGAACCCGAACGATCACGCCGAGGGTGCCCTCTGAACCGATCCAGATCGGCAGCCACGAGGCGGGCAGGCGCTGTTCGGGCGAGCTCGGACCGGCGACACCGACCACGAACGCCCCGACGGCCGGACTGATCGCGTCGAGCCCAACCACCATGTCCTCGATCACGCCGTATCGGCTGCTGAACTGCCCCGCGCTGCGCGCCGCGACCCAGCCACCGACCGTGGAACACCCGATGCTCGACGGGCTGTGCCCCAACGTCCAGCCGCGCGCCGCGAGGTGGTCTTCGAGGTGTTGGCCATTGACCCCAGCTTCCACCTCGATGCTCCACGTGACGGGATCGACCTCGCCCATGCGGTGAAAGCGCTTCGTGTCGACGACGCGATCGCCGGGCCGACCCACCGCGCCCCCGCACACGCCGCTCCCGGCCCCCTGAACGACCCAGCGCCGTAGGCCCGTCAAGGACTCGACGACCTCGGCGTCGGTCGAGGGCCAGCACACCTCGTCGGGGACCGCGTACGGCTCACCGAGCCACAACGCGAGCGTACCGCTCGGCCACAGGTCGCGGGC
>JBJONI010000140.1:0-22956 GCA_046051915.1 Pseudomonadota bacterium | reverse complement strand
CCGCTGCGGGGCGGTGGGATCGGAGATGTCGTACACCAACGGCCCGCCTCCGTCCTTGCTGCGGGCGAACCAGGCGTACGTCCCCCCCACGTTGGCGGCGTAGTAGGGCCGCGTCGTCCCGTCAGCATCCTCGGTCGACCAGTCGCCGCCAGGCAGCGGCACCGGGGACCACGGGTCCGAAAGATCGAGCAGGACGGTGCGGCTCACGCCCATGCTCGACGCCATGCCGACCGTCCCCCAGGGTCGAAACCCGCCGACCACATGGGGGCCTTCAAACCGAGTTTGACCGAACAGCGTCAACGCTTCTGGGTCGCTGGCATCGACGATGTAGACGCCATTCGTCGCGTTTGCGACGTAGATCGTGTCGCCGACCCACGCTGTCGCGAGCGCAACGCGCGTGTAGGAGTCTGGGTAAACGTGGTTCGGAAGCGCCAACGCCGATAGCCATGTCGGTTCCGTGGGGTCGGTGATGTCGAACACGCCAACGCCGCCAGTGGTGCTCGCGCCGTCCGGGGTCGGTGGCTCCAGGTAGTCGACGGCGACGAAGCGGCGGCCATCGGCGCCGGTGTGAATGCCGAGGATGTGGGTCTCGCGCATCACGTCGCTCGAGGCCTCGCCAACCTTGACGGGGGCGCACGGGTCGGAGAGGTCGAAGAAGCTGATCCCGCCCGCGCCGGCGTATTCGGGCGCCCACGGCACCAAGACGTAGCCATCGACCAGCACGACGTGGTTGTGGTGATCCACGTCCTCAGGACCACCGGGCAACGCTGCGCAGTCGGTGAACAGGTCGGCCTCGCCGTAGGTGCGTGGACCGACGCCCGGCCCCGCCGCTCGCCAGGCATCCGGGGCGGGGAAGGGGTCGCCTGCGACGAACGGGGTGCACGCTGCGAGCGTGACGCTGGCGAGGAGGTGGCTTCGCGATCGGGCGGAAGCGCGACGAAGGGCCATGCGGACTCCACGAAGCCCTATGGTACCCCGCGCGTGCGCCGGGCGTGCTCGCGACCTCAGAACCGATGCTCCCAGCCGAGCAACGCCCAGACCTTCCGGTTGCCGTACGATCCTTGCAGGACCAGCTTGGGCAGGATGCGCCACTCGCCGTTGACGGTGATCGCGTTCTCGTTGAGCTGTTGGAATGGATTGACGCGGCTCTCGAGGTACACGGTGTCGAACACGGGCAGGCCCACGACGAGCGTGCCGTCCGGCTCGACCGAGACGGAGCCGAGCTCGATGCCGCCGAGCACGGAGTCGACGAGCAGCTCCGAGAGCGCCTCGGCGGCATAGCGCCCCTCCGAGCTCGACAGCTCGGTGGGCGAGCGCCCGGTGAGCAAGACGGTCAACAGCTCGGCTTCGGAGCTGAAGTCCTCGGAGCTGAAGTCGACGGTGGGCTGCTCCGCGGTGCCCCCCACTTTGAGATCGACGTCTCCCCCCGCCGTCGCGAGCTTTCCGCTGAGGTCGAGGATCGGGTTCCACCAAGAACGGCCCGTGAACACGAGCCGACTGTCGGGTTGGATCGCGAACTTGCTGGCGAGCAGACCGAACTCGCCGTTGGGCACCGTCAGCTCGCCCGCGACGCTCGGCTCGCCGGCGCGGTAGCCGACGTCGACCTCACCGCTGAGCTGTGCGTCGACCTCTGCACGCGTCACGCGGGCGCCGAGGCTGCCGAGGTCGTCGAACACGGGGAGGTCGATGCGCGTTCGTGTGTTGCGACCGAGATCGATGTGAACGCCGAGATCGAGCCCGGCCAGCGCTTCCTCGCTCAGGGAGAGGGCAGGCGTCGTCGACGGCGCGGGGGTCGTGGAGGACACGGCGCTGCGTGGCGCCGCCGGTAGAGACGCCGTCCCCCCGCGCTCGCGGCCGGGGGCCGGGCGTTGCCGGTGGATCACGATGCTCGGATCGACGGCGAGCTCGCGCGTGGCGAGGAGTTCACTGGTGTCGAGGCGCACGCTGGCCTCTTCGGCGATCAGGTTGCCCGTCGCGGTCAGCCTCGGGAAGCGGCCTTCGACGGCGAGCGCGCCGCTGGCACGTAGGCGCTGGTCGTCGCGATGGACCAACCACGTCTCGCGGAGGTTGACCGAGAGTTGGACGGCGTCGGGCCGACCTTGAACGAAGCGCACGAAGCCGTCCGCCGAGACGCGCGACGGCGTGGTCTGGAGCAGCGCGGCCAAATCGACGTCCTGGGGCCCGGTCTGCGCCGAGAGCCCGTCGAGCTGCGCCACCAGGCCCCCTTGCCCATCCGGGCCGACGTGGAGCGCGAGGTGGCCGTCGCGCAGCGCGAGGCCGAGCGGCCGCCAGGCGAAGTGCGCGCCGTCGAGCAGAACGTCGAGGCTGGGCACGGGGTCGTCGATCGGGCCGCGGACGTGCCCGGTGGCGCGGATACGGTTCGCGTTCGGATCGGGGAACGCGTCACGTCGGCGGCGGTCCGTCGCATTCGTCGACAGCGGCACGAGGTCGTCGGTGAACAGACGCCCGACCGCGATCGGGAGTCCGGCGCCGTCGATCGCGAGGTCGAGGGGGCCGTGCGCCGCCCACCCGGCGTCGCTCAGCGGGCGCACGCTCGCGGGCACCTCGCCGCTCACCGAGAGCCAGGGCTCGAGGTCGCTGACGTCACCGCGCAGGGTCCACAGCAGGTCGTATCCCTTCGGCGCCGACGACCGTGGCGTCAGCGTGAGGTCGGCCTGGAACGGCGTCCCGCCGGCGAGGCCGTAGGCGGCGAGGGCCGCGTCCAAGGTGGGCTCCGCCACCGCGCCAGCGGCATGGATGCGGCCCGTCGCGACGCCGCTGACGTCCGCCGGCACGCCGAGGGCCTGCGCGAGCGTGGGCAGCGGTAGGCCGAGCAACTCGACGCTCGCGTCGAGGTCGTCGACGTAGACGCTCGCGTCCTCGAGGTCGGGCAGCGGCCGGCTCCCGAGGAGGCCTGCCATCACGTCCGCGAGTTGTGTCCGCGCCGTGGCGGACGCCCGCAGGCGCGGCGCGAGCCCTTCGTAGCCTTCGGCGCGCAGGGTCAGTCGTTCGTCGACCCGGTCTGCCGAGAGTTCGAGACGCAACGGCTCGGAGACGCCGTCCATCGGCAGCTCCGCGACGCCGGCGAGCCACAGCGCCGGGTCGCGCAGGTCGCCCGACACGTGGAGCGCAGCCGACAGCGTGGCCTCGGGGGCCTGCAACGATGGCAGCACCGCGCGCAGCCGCTGGGTGGTCGTCGGCACGAGCCACGCCCGGAGGTCGGCCGTTCCCGAGGTCGACAACGCCGGCGCCGCGAGGTCGGAGACCACCGGCGCGTCGCCGCGCAGGCGGAACAGGGGCTCCTGGCCGACCCGGCCTTGCAGGTCGATGGTGGCGACATCGTCGACCACCCCGAGGTCGCCGGCCAGGTCGAGCCGTCGCACGGTGCCGGGCAGCGTCAGGCCTTCGACCGAGAGGCTGGATTGAAGGCGCGGGTGGGCCGCGTCGCCGTCGAGTCGCATCTGGCCTTCGACTCGGCCTGCCGTCCCAGCCCATGCGGGGTCCAAGCGCGCGAGCGCGCCGAGGTCGAACCGTTCGAACCGCACGGAGCCTGCGAGCGCGCCGGTCGTACCGAGCGTGCCGAACAGGCCGATGCGCCCGTCATCGACGGTGAGCACCAGGTCGGCGTCACGGATGCCGTCGTCGGTGAGCGTCAGGTGCCACGGCGTCTCGCTCTTCCAAACGACGTCGCCCCCCATGCCGACCGCCAGCGTGCTCGCACCGAGCCGGCCCGCGGTCAGGTCCCAGGTCAGGTCCGGAACGGCGACGACCGGGACGCCGCGACGGTCGGCGGCCACCTGCAGCGTGAGTTGGTCGTCCACGAGGGTCAGTATGGCGTCGCCCGTCCCGTCGTGCGCGTCGAACACGCGTACGCCCTCGAGGTGGGCCGGTGCGTCGAGGCGCAGGTGCCCGCCTTCGCCGAGCACGAAGCGGAACCGGGAGCTGGCGCTCGCCACGCCTGCCCATCCCTCATAGTCTGCGCCCTGGAGGCCGAGCGTGCCTGTGGCGACGACCTCGCGGCCGACCTGTACCGCCACGTCGGGCGCGTCGACGCCGCGCAGGACCGCCCCCCACGCCTCGCCGCTCGCGGCGCGCGCGCGGACGTCCACGGTCGTGTCGCGGTCGCGCGGGGTGTGGGTGGCCCACGTGGCATCGACCGAGCGCAGGACGACATCGTCGGTCCAGCCCAGCGCAGGCACGTGGGCGTCGCCGCCGAGATCGAGCCCCTGAGGCGACCAAGCTGCTGTCAGCGTCGTGGTGACCGGTCCGGTGTGGACGTCGTCGGTCCAGTCCATGGCGCGCGCCCGCACCACGCCGTGCACCCCGACCACGCCGTCGTGGACCTCGACCGTCGCGGACGCGGTGGCGTCCTGCAACGCCATGTCGCCGAGCAGGCGCACCGACCGGCCGGTGAGCGAGGGGACGTCGATGTCGACCCGCCCGTTCGCGACGACGGCCTCGGCGCGCACCACGAGGCCTCGGGCGTGCAGGTCCGCGGCTTCGACGTCGAGGGAGGGCAGCTCCGCGGCCGCTTGGAGGCGGATCGGGTGCCCGGGCGCGAACGTGTCGCCCTGCAAGGTCCATGCCGCATGACCCGTGCTCGCGAGGCCGGCGACGCCGAGGTCGGTGAGCATGCCGAGGTCGAGCTGGAGGTCCCCGTGTCCATCGAGGCGCCCGTCTCGGGTGTCGTAGGTGCCTGTGCCCACAGCGCTGCCTGCGAGGCCGGACGCGGCAACGGTGGCGATCTGGACCACGCCGTCCTCGATCGCGACATCCGCGGTGACCCGGCGGAGCGGGACGCCGAACACGTCCTCGCCGACGACGTCGAGGTGGCCGTCACGGAGCCAAAAGCCGCCGGGCCACCGCGTCCCGCCGCCGGTGGCCTGCACGCGTCCCGTCACCACCAGCGGCCCGCGCGCGGGCGGGACGAACTCGCCAATCGGGAACGCGGTCGCGTCGACGGCGGCCGTCCACCGCAGCTCAGGATCGTCGCCGGCTGGCCCACCGCAGCGGTCGTCGGCGTCCGGGTGCGCGATCGGCAGGCAAAGCGTTGACCCTTCGAGGAGCGCGAGGTGGCCCGTCGTCGCGTCCACGCCCTCGATCGCGCCGTGCAAACCGAGGGACGTGAGCGGGCCTTGCGCCGAGATCAAGCCCCGCCACGTGCCGCCGAGGTGGGCGTGGATCAACGGGTCGAGGTCGCCGAGATCGATGGGATCGGGCTGGAGCGAGGCCGCGACGGTGATCGGCCCGTCGATCGGGGCGACGGAGACGCTGCCGTACAGGCCGACATGGCTCCGGCCGACGGTGACGCGAAGGCCGTCCAGCGCGAGATCACCGTCGTCGTAGGTCAACGGTCCCTCGATCGCGAGGCGGCGAGCGGCGGGTACAGCGAGGTCCGCGTCGAGCGTGAGCGGCGCGATCTGCACCGTGGGCGCGCCCGGCAGCGCGCGCAGCGTGGGCAGGTCCAGGTCGAGGTCCGCGACATCGAGCGTGGTCGTCCAGGTGCCGTCGGACCCGAGCCTGCGGGCTTGAACGCGACCCGAAGCCAGCACCGCGTCGGTCACCTCCAACGCGAAGGGCAGACCCGCCCACCGGGCCCGCGCCGGCTTGGGTCGGGGCGGTCCGAAGGCGCGCGCGAGCCGCAGGCCGTCGGCGTCGGTGTCGAGGATGACTTCGGGACGCGTGATCTGGAGGCGACGCACGGCCAGTCGTGCCCAGGAGACGTCGAGATCGAGCGTCAGCGCGCCGACGGCGATGGACGGCGTGCCGTCAGGGTCGAGCAGACGGAAGCCCTCGAGGTCGAGCCGGCCGTAGCGGCCGATCCTGAGCGCGATCGGGTCGGCGTGCCAACCGGGCGCCAGCGCGGCCGCGAGTCCAAGATCGATGGCGCGTCCCGCGACCCCCTCCCCCGCCGGGGTGCACAAGCCCGCCCACAGCGCAGGTGGCAGGCCGAGCAGCGCCAGCGCCGCGAGGCCGCCGCGCCGAACCCAGCGCGCGTTGGGAAGCCGGCGGCTCAGAAGGCCTCCCCGATGCCGAACAGGACGTTGATCGCGACCGGCCAGGGCTTGGCGGTGCCGGCCTGGGCGGCTTCGCGCGCGGCGCGGGTGCCGCTGAGCAGGTCGTAGCCGCGCGGGAGGACATCGGTCGCGTTGCAATCAAACACCCGACGAGGTCCGGACGTGTCCTCGAGGAACAGCGGTCGAAGGCCGACGTCGAACCGGATTGGGCCGATCGGGGAGAGGTAGCGCAGGCCGACGCCGCCGCCGTAGCGCAGGCTCTCGTCCACGACCGTCGCCGATGGGCCGCCGAGGTCCTCGACGCGTCGGGCGAGCGCGCCGACGTCGCCGAACAGCGCCACGCCGAGGCCCCCCGCGCTGTCGTAGCGGAGCTCGCCGGCCGCCTCGACCGCAAACGCCCCGCCGCGCGGCAGGTAGGTCCGGTTGACGTTGTAGGGCTCGCCGTTGTTGTGGGAGGGCCGCGGCCGTCCCCCGTCGTATTGGCACAGCAGGTCGTAGGGCCCCACTTGGTTGGTCCGGAACCCGCGCAGGCTGTTGGGACCGCCGAGGAACGCGAGGTCCGGGTAGGGCAGGGCGTCCTCGGGGCCTCGCCACGGGATGAGCATCCGGCCGTGCAAGCGTCCCGCGGCGACGAACCGCGCGACCCGGGCGGCCGGTGTGAGCCGGAACGGCGCGTACAGCCGGAGGTCGCCGTCGAGCCGGGTGTAGAGGAAGCCCTCCTCGAGGCCCTCTCCCGACAATGTCGGCACCGGGATGGCCTGGCGGACGGCGAACGAGGCGAAGCGTCCGCTGCGCGGCAGGTTGGGGTCGTCGCGTCGGTCGTAGCGGACCCCGAGGTCCACGCTGAGGAGCCGAAACGCGTCGGAGCCGAAGTCGGTGCCGAACTGAAGCCGCGCGGCGTTCGCCGCCCCGTCGTTGAGCCCGGTGTAGTCGAAGGACTCGAACCGCGGGCCGACCGTGAGGGCCCAGTGGTCGTCGATCGTGTAGCGCAAGCCGACGTGGGTATCGAACCGCAGGTAGGGGAGCGCGCCGAACTGCAGGTCGCGGGTGACCGCTGCGCTCGCTTCGATGCCGAGCTTGCGGTGCAGCAGCCAAGGGTAGTGCAGCGCCACCTCGCCGCTGCCGGTGAGGAACAACGGGATGGTCCCGTCATCCTCGGCGGTGACCCCGACGACCGCGCCGAAGCCGCCATCGACGTTGAGGCCCACGCCGGACCCGGCGAGGCGTCGGTCTTGGTACGCGACGTTGATCCTCGGCGTGATGACGAAGTAGTCGGTCTGGACGCCCGCGCCGACGTTCACTTTGCGGAACTTGCCCTCCCGAAGCTCGATGTCGAGGTCCGCGACCTCACCGAACGTCGCATCGAGGCGCCGCACCGGGCGGATGTCGACCAGCGAGAACAACCCCGTGTCGTACAGGTTGCGTCGCGTCCGCTCGAGCGCCTTGAGGCTGAACCAATCGGGCGGCCGCGCGTCGTCGTCCTCTGGGCCTTGCGCCATCGTCGCCATCGTCAGGGTGTCCCGCACCTCGGCCTCGGAGACCTTTTGCAAACCGCGGATCGTGACCCGCCCGAACCGGACCGGCGGCCCCGGCTCGATGCCCAAAGCGATGTCGACCGCGTGGTCGTCGGGCCACGCGTCGACCAGTGGCGTCACGCTCGCCCACGCGTGGTGGGCATCGCGCAGCCGCTCGGTGACGGCGCCGACCGTGGCCTGGACGCCTTCGAGCGAGAACGGTTGTCCGGGCCGCAACGAGGTGCCAGAGAGGGCTGCGCGGATCGCGGTCTGCACCGGGTCGCGGCGCTGGTCGGGTCGACCGGCGGCGTCGAGTCCGATCGGGACGACGTAGGCGGTCCCGAGCCGTTTGGAGAGGCCGTCGGGGTGCGCGTGCACGCGCACGTAGGACGGGGCTCCCGGATCGACGTAGCCGACGACGTCGACCGCCCCGGCCAACCGATCGGTGCTCGGCCGCACGCGGCGTGTCACCCAAGCCTGCATCTGCGCGTCAAACCATCCGTGGTGGGCGTACCACACCTCGATCCGCTTGCTGTCGGCCTGGAGCGTGCTGGCATCGAGCTCCGCGGGGTCCGCCGTCCAGGTGAAGGGGGGCGTCAGGATCAGCGGTGGGCTCGCGGTTTGGCGCATCGCGCTGCGGAGCTGGAAGTCGTTGTGCCCCGAGCCGACGCCGCCATTGCCCTCAAATCGGATGCGACGTACGATGTCGCCGTCGATCTCCCGACGGGCGGGGGTGCAGCCGGCCAGCGTAAGCCCGACGACGAGGGCGAGGAGGCCTACGATGCGCGAGTCGATCCCGCCGTGCGCCGCCTGCTCTCCAGCACGCGTGAGGCTCCGAAGCGACAGGACGGCCTCGCGACCGGCGGTCGAGGGCGTCGTCGGCGTCGTGGTGGGCTCGGGGCGCATCGTCTCCGCGCGCCGGGGCGTGGCGCACCTTCCCCGAGGGGTCGGGGAAAGACTTCGTAGGGGACTAACCGATGCCCGGCGATTCCTCGACGTGCGCGGCCTGTGTCAGGGAGGGTGGACGTGATCCAACAGACGGCGGGCATCGTCGCCCTCGAAGGACGGGGGCCGAGCCGGACGGCGGCGCGCGCGTTGATGGCGGGCTTCGCAGCGCCGCGCGCTGCGCAAGCGACGCACCACGACGGTCCGGCCTGGCTCGCGGTGGCCGGGCCGACCGACGCCCGCGCCGAGCGTGCGCTGTACGCCGATGACGCGCTGGTGGTGGGGATGGCGGGCGCCCTTGAACCCGAGGTGCTGGGATCGCCGTGGGTGGCCAGCGCGGAGCGGGTCGCCGAGGCGTTCCGCCGCGCGGGTGTCGATGGCGTCGGCGCCCTACCGGGGGAGTTCGTCGCTTGGGTGTTCGAGCGCCGCACGCGCAACCTGCACGTGTTCCGAGATCCCAGCGGCATGGTCCCGCTGTACTGGGTTCGCGGCCCGAAGCGCTTTGCGTTCGCGACGGAGCTGCCGCCGCTCCTGACGCTCCCTTGGGTGTCTCGGGAGCTCGCGCGCGATCATTTGGCGGAGTACCTTTCTTTTCGCGTCGTTCATGCGCCCCGGACGCTGCTGCGCGACGTCGCGCAGTTGGAGCCGGGGACGCGGTTGCGGTTTGATGCCGAGGGGGTGCGGGTCCACCGGACGGCGACGGTTCGGTACGCTGCGCCGGGAACGCCGGTGCCGCGCGATGCCGACGTGCTCCCTGAGCTGCACGCGGCGATCGAGCGCGCCACCCGTCGACGGTTGGCCGGCGACACGGAGGTGGGCGTCTACCTCTCCGGTGGGGTCGGCAGCGCCGCGGTTACGGCCGCGGCACGGGCGGCATCGCGCAGCCTGCGAACCTTCACCGTCACGTTCGCGGAGGAGCGCTCCCCCGAATCGCCGTTCGCCGGCCGTGTCGCCCGGTTGTTCGGCATGGAGCACTCCACCGTCGTGGTCGGCAGCCGCGAGGTCGCGGACGGGTTCGATGCCACGGTCGCGGCGCTGGGCCATCCCAACGGCAACGTCGCTGCGGTTCTGCAGCTGCGGCTGGCTTCGGCGGCTTCGGGCCTCGTGGGCCGCGTGCTCACGGGGGACGGCGCCGACCAACTGTTCGGTGGCGCGATGCTTGAGGAGCCGGCGAGGGGGCTCGCGCGCGTCTTGACCTATCAGAACGTCCCGTTGCTTGCGCGTGATCTCCTCGCGCCGTGGCTGGCGCGCACGGAGCGGTTCGCCGACCTCGCGGTCGCGCCCGACCGCTGGGCGCTCGAACGGGGACTGGGTGGGGTCCTGCTGTGTGATGAGCGCGTCCGGCGTCAGTTGCTGCTCGATGGCTTGTACGTGCGACCTCGTGTGCGTCAGGAGGTGCTCGCCCCGTTCTACGACGAGGTCGACACGGACCCGCTCAACGGCATGATGCACGCCTTTTACCGCTCCCAACTCGTCGGCGACATCTTGGTCCGGACGCGGATGACGGCGGCCGCGGCTGGCCTCGCCGTGACCTCCCCCCTGCTCGACCGCGAGGTCGTCCGGCTCGCGATGCTGCTGCCGGGCGCGTTCAAGCTTCGCGGTCTCAGCGCGGATGCCTCGACCCGCTGGATGCTCCGGGCCCTTCTCAAGGGGCAGATGCCGCCGGCGCTCGTCAACCGCCCCGATCGGGCGATGCCGCGGCCGCTCGAGGACTGGCTGATCGGACCGGGGCGGTTGTTTCTTGAGGACCGGTTCGACCGGCTTCGCGAGGACCCGCTTGGGCTGTGGCACCACACCGGCCTCGAGGCGATCCGTCGCGGTCTCTCGGCGCGTCAGCCGGGGGCTGCGCATCGCCTGTGGGCGTTGTTCGCACTCGACACATGGGTTCGCGCGATCAAGGCGTCGTGAGCGGGTCGCCAGCCGTCGCACCCTCCCACGGCCTCGGGGCGCTCATTCCGCGAACGTGATCTTTCGAAGCTTCTCGACCTCGATCCGGTAGTGGCCCCACGCCGCGTCGCCGTAGCAAGGGGTGTCTCGGTCGACGGTGATGCGGACGGAGCTGCCATCGCGCAGCGTCACAAGCGCGATCCGATCGCTGGCTTCGCCCGCGATGTCGATGCGGACGCTTCGGATCTTCTCGAACGGGATCGCGACCTGGCCCTCGCCGAGTCGGCCGACGAGGCTGACCTCGCCATCGAAGCTCACGCGGGTCACCGACACGGTGGCGCCGCTGACGTCCTCGACGGTGGCCTGAAACACCTTGGCGGGCACGGGGATGCGCGTTGGCGCGTCGGAGCCAAATCCCGTCGCGAGGACGGCGGTGGGGAACGTCAACGTCGCGAGCAGCAGCGGGGCGCGGAGCGAACGCACGGCCACCTCCAAGCGAAGGCGTATCCGCGACGGCGGCCTTCGGCACCTTGCCGCGGACCTGCGGCGGTTGTACCGACGCAGGCGGGGGTCGAGGGATGTCGAACGAGGCGGTCGAAGCGGTGGGGATGCCCTCGCCGCGTCCGGGGCCGGCGGTGCTGACCATCGGGACGTTCGATGGGGTCCACCTCGGGCATCGCGCCCTGCTCGACCAGGCGCGGGCGATGGCGGACGCGCGAGGGTTGCCTGTCGTGGCCGTGACGTTCGCCCCAAGTCCCCGCGACGTGATGCAGCCGGGTCATGGGGTGCCCGCGGTTCAACGCCTCGTGGACCGGGAGCGTGATCTCGTCCGTGCGGGTGCGGATGAGGTCGTGGCCCTGCCGTTCAGCCGTGCACTCGCGGCGTTGCCGGCAGAGACCTTCGTGACCGAAGTGCTGGGGGCGCGGCTGCGTGCGGCCGCGGTGGTGACGGGATGGGACTTTCGATTTGGCCGCGAGCGACGGGGACACGCGGCCCTGATCGCCGAGACGCTCGGGATCCCAGCCGCGACGGTCGCAGCGGTTACGGTCGGGGGCGTCCCCGTGTCGAGCACCGAGATCCGACGCCGCGTCGCTGCGGGCGATCTCGAGGGCGCGGCGGCGATGCTCGGGCGCCCGCACACGCTCGCGGGGTCCGTGGTACGCGGGGATCAACGCGGACGGACGCTCGGGTTTCCCACCGCGAATGTCCTTGTGCAGACCGAGCTACGCCCGCCAGACGGCGTGTACGCCGTGCGCGTGCTGGGGATCGGCGAGGGGGTCGCCAACCTCGGTGGACGGCCGACGGTCGGGGACGGCGTGGCCCCGCTGGAGGTCCACGTGTTCGATCGGGACGTCGATCTCTACGACCAAGACCTCGAGGTGGCGATCGTCGCCCACCTTCGGCCGATTCGGCGCTTCGGGGATCTGTCGGCGTTGAAGGAGCAGATCGCTGCGGATGCGGCGTGCGCTCGGGCGATGCTGGCATGAGCGCGATCGGGGGCCAAACAGCCGTCTACGCGGTGCTCGGTTGGCCCGTCGCGCACTCCCTGAGCCCGGCCCTGCACAACCGGTGGTTCGTCGAAGCGGGGATCGACGCCGTGTACGTCGCCCTGCCCACGCGTCCTACGCGCGGGCGAGCGCTTCTTGAAGCACTTCAAACCTTGGGGATCGCGGGTGCGAACCTTACCGCCCCGCACAAGACCGATCGGCTCGACACGGTGGATCACGCCACGCCCGCGGCGCGCGCCACAGGCGCGGTGAACACCCTCGTGGCGCGGGACGGCAGATGGGTCGGTGACAACACGGATTCGCAAGGGTTTGTCGACGCCCACGCGGCCTTGTTCGGCGACCGGTGGGCGCAGACCGACGTCGTGGTGTTGGGGGCGGGCGGTGCGGCGGCGGCGGTGGCCGCGGGCGTGGTGACGGCGGGCGCCCGTTCGGTCTGCGTCGCTGCGCGCCGTGCCGAGGCCGCGGAGGCGTTGGTCGGCCGGTTGCGCGTGCACCGCGTCGCGCTCGGCAGGCCCGAGGCCGACGTGCGCGTCGCGGCCTGGGGGCCCGATGCCGTCCGCGGCGCTGCGTTGGTCGTCGTCGCGACGGGTCATGGTGGCGAGGCCGTGGGGGTAGCTTGGGCGGATCACCTCGCACCGGGCACGGTCGTCGCCGATCTCAACTACTGGTACGACGGGCCCAGCCTGCGTTCTTCGGCCGCCGCGTTGGGCCACCCGGTGACCGATGGGTCGGGGATGCTCCTGCATCAAGCCGCGGCGGCGTTCGCGCTCTGGACCGGCTGCGCGCCCGCGTTGTCGTTGGGGCGCGAGATCCTTGACGCACACCTTGCGGCCCGCTTCGGTTATCGTCGGCGGGAGGGGTGAGGCGCATGGCGGACGTTCCGGTATTGCTCGGCCACGATGGGCCGCTCGCCGGCGAGGCGTTCCCGATCGATGAGGGCGTCGCGATCCGCATCGGGCGGGCCGAGGACAACACCGTGGTTCTCGTCGGTGACGATGGGGTGTCGAGGTACCACGCCGAGATTACGCTCGACAACGGGTCCCTTTGGATCCGGGACGCCGGCAGCCGCAACGGCACCTTCGTCAACGACGCGCGGGTGGTGGACCACCGAGGGTTGTCGGTGGGTGACCGCGTCGCGGTGGGCGCGAGCGTGTTTGTGGTGCGCTGGCGGGGCGAAGCCAAGCTCGCGCGCGAGGACGTTCAGGCCACGGCAGAGACCCCAGCGCGCACACGCTGGCGGCTTTGGCCGTTTGAATAGGGAGGCGCGCATGGGCATGGTTGCGTTGACGATCCAGCAGGGCGGCGCCAGCCGGGTGCAGCGGCTCGGTCAGGGCGTGTTTCTGATCGGCCGGCAGGCCGGTTGCGACATCGTGCTCGATGATGCGCAGGTCTCGCGTCGCCACGCGCGGCTCGTCGTCGACGGCGCGGAGGTCATCATCGAGGACCTCGGCGGCGGGAACGGGACGTTCATCCAAGGACAGTCGATCGGGGCCGCGTTGATCGCGCCTGGGCAGGTCGTCGAGATCTCGCCGTTTCTCCTCTCGTGGGAGCCAACGGTCGAGCGCGGTCCCCGGTTCGCGCTCGAGGTGATCGAGGGCCCTGGGGCTGGGACGCAGTTCCCCGTCGCGTCGGGCGCGGCGCGCACCTTCGGGCGTGCCGAGGACCAGGACATCCGGCTCGCCGACAACAGCGTCAGCCGCAAGCAGGGCACCGTCACGGCAGGGGCCCAGGGCGTCCACATCGTGCTGGAGTCCGGCACCGCGCACCATCGCGGCTTTGACGTTCGCGAAGCCGTGTTGTTGCCCGGGGACACGCTGACGATCGGCCTGTCGACGCTGCGCCTCGCTGACCTCGAGGCCTGACGGTGCGCGGCTTGCCGGGCTGGCGTGCCCTCGTGCTTCTCGCCGTGGTCACCTCGGGATGCGCCGCCCGGCGCGAGCAGCTCGCGATCGCGTCGCTGTCGGATGGGGAAGCGACCGCGCGGGTCGCGGCGGCCGATCTCCTCGACGCGGCGACGGTCGATGCGGACCCTTCGATTCGCGCGGTCGCGCTCGCGGCCTACGTCGCGTCGTCGGACACCGCGGGGTGCCAGCGGTGGTTGGAGCAGGGTCTCCACGATCCGGAAGGCACGGTCCAGCGTGCGGTCGTCGCGGCGGCCGGGCAGCGCCGCGAACCAGAGCTCGTCGGACTTCTCCGCGACTTCCTCGCGCGCCGCTCGGCAGACGCCGCCGCGCGCTTGCGGCTCGCACGGTCGCGCCCTGAGCTCGTGGGCGACGCGCTACACGGCGCCTGGCGAGACGTGTCGGGCTGGCGGCGACCTCCGATCCTGGCGCTCTCGGCGCTGGCCGGCGACGCAGAGGCCAAGCCGATGTGGCTGGCCGCGATCCGCGAGGGCGAGGCGGGTGACGACCCCGCGATGCTCTCGGCGGCGCTCGAAGTGTTCGGCTCGGCGGTGTTCCCGGCGCTCAGCGAGGCCGGAGCGCGGTATGACGAGGAGCTCGGCGGCGCCTACGCCCTCGCCCGCGTGCTGGGCGGCGACGCGTCGGCCAAGGGAGCGTGGCGCGGCGTCGTGCGTCACGCCGACGACGACGTCGTGCTCGATGGCGTGGACTTGCTGGTGGGCTGGCCGCAGGCGCGTCGCGAGGTCGCGTTGCAGACCGCCCGACCCAGCGGTCGCACAGCGGCGCGGGTCGCGGACCTGCTGCTCGACCCGCCGGTCGGTACGTGGCGGGCTTCGCTCGCTGCGGACGACCTCGACGTGCGGGCGACCGCCGCCGACCGCCTCGCGGCGGGCGAAGGTCCGGCCGACAAGCTCGCCGCCGTGCTCGCCGAGCGCGTCCTCGTGGAGCCTGTCGAGGCCGTTCGCGCCGACCTTGCGCTCGCCCTCGCGCGGGCCCCCGTCACGCCTGCGACCGACGAGGCGCTGTGGACGGCGATGGTCGATCGGTACCCCTCGGTCCGCGTGGCGGCTGCGGCGGCTTGGCGCCTACGAGGCGGTCGGTGAGCGAAGCCCTCCCGGTCTGGGCGCATCAACTCCGCGAACGCTACCTCGGTGGCGAGGCGAGCGTGTTCGTCGTGCACGGCAACGTGCGCGATCTCGTGCCCGACGGTGCGGGCGGCCTCGTGGATCTGCCGAACTGGTTGGCGGCGTTCCTCGGGCGCAGCCGGGATGTCGTCGCGGCGTATGATCCGAGCCGCGGGCTGCACTTTCCGATCGACGCGGCCCACGGACGCCGGTTCTTGCAGGCGGCTTCGGCGCGGGCGGCCGTCCGGGGGGAGCCGGGGCTCACGGTCGCGCCGAGGCCGCTACGGGACGTGCTGGCGGCGACCGAGGACGTGTTGACGTCGCCGGGGATGCGGGCCGCGTTCGTGCTCGATCACGCCGACCTCGTGTTGCCGCGCGCCGAGGCGGCGTTTCTTGGGGAAGACGAGCGCAGCAACCTCGTGCGGTTGCTGCGCTGGACCGACGCGCCGCTCCTGCGTGCGACCGATTCCCTTGTGGTTCTGGTCTGCGACGCGCTGCCAGAACTGCACCCGCGGCTTCGCGCGAGCCCGCAGCTCGCCGTGGTCCCGGTGCCGTACCCTGACGTCGACGCACGTCATGCCTTCCTCGCCGCGCACCAGCTCCCGGGCTTGACCGTGTCGATGTCGCTGGAGCGCCTCGCGGAGGTCACCGCGGGGCTGACCCTCGTCCAGCTTCGGGCGTTGCTCCTCGGCGCGATCCGGTCTGGCGAACCCTTGGACTTCGCGGCGGTCAATGCGCGCAAGAAGGAGATCATCGAGACGGAGTGCGCCGGCCTCGTCGAGCTGATCACGCCGTCGCACACGCTGGCGGACGTCGGCGGCCTCGAGGGCGTCAAGGCCTCCTTGCAGCGCGTCGCCGACGCGATCGTTGCTGGCGAGACGCGGCGGGTGCCCATGGGCATCGGTTTTGTCGGCCCGATGGGCACGGGGAAGACGTTCGTCGCGGAGGCGTTCGCCGCGAGCTCGGGGTTGACGTGCCTCGCGCTCCGCAACGTACGTGATCGGTGGGTCGGCAGCTCCGAGGCGAACCTCGAGAAGGTCCTCGGCTTGGTGGACGCGCTGGGGTACGCCCTGTTGATCCTGGACGAGGCCGAGCGCCTGCTCGCGCCCGGGGGCGCGGAGGACGCGACCAACTCGCGCCTGATCGCGCGCCTCAAGACCTTCCTGTCGGACACCCGGCACCGGGGGCGTGTCGTCGTGTTGATGATGACCAACCGTCCGGACAAGCTTGAGGTCGATCTCAAGCGTCCCGGACGGATGGATCTGAAGATTCCGTTCTTCTTTCCCGAGACCGACGGGGAGCGCGCCGCCGTGCTCGCGGCGCAGTTCCGCCGTGCGGGTGTGGCGATCGGGTTTGACCTCGGCCCGCTCGCCGCCGCGACGGCGGGGCGGTCGGCGGCAGAGTTGGAACAGGTGGTGGTCGCGGCGCTCGCGTTGTCGGACGACCAAGGGCGTGACGCGCCCACGGCGGCGGATGCGATGGCCGCTGCCGCAGACACCCTGCCCAGCCGCGACACACGTCGGCTGCGGTTCATGGAGCTGCTCGCGGTGTTCGAGGCGACGAGCCGCGGGATGCTGCCGCCTCGGTACCAAACGATGTCGACCGACGAAGTGCAGGACGCCCTCGCGCAGCTCGCGACCGCCCTCGGCGAGCCGCCGCCGGGTTGAGGGAGGCTCGTCGGATCCGCGGGTCCGCCGCCGTGGTGCGGGGGAGTCGGCCTTGACGGCGCGCTCTGGATCCGATAGACGCGACAGGCTCGCCGTCAGCACGAGATGCAGACGGCCCGGGTGCCAGAATGGTCTGGTGCACCGGATACCGCGCGACGCGTCGATGGATCTTGGGTCCACGCCGTGCGCCCGCACCGCCCAGCCGGCCCAAGCCGGTGCAACCACAGGGCGCCAAGGAGCTTTCTATGTACGCCATCGTCGAAACCAGCGGCAAGCAATACCGCGTCGAGCCGGGCCAGAAGCTCGTCATCGATCACGTCGACCTCGAGCCGGGCACCACCCTTACGCTCGACAAGGTCTTGTTGATCGGCGGCGATTCGGTCAAGGTGGGCGCCCCCACGATCGCCGGCGCCACCGTCTCGGCGACCGTCGTCGACCACTTCAAGGGCGACAAGGTCATCACCTTCAAGTACCTGCACCGCCGTCGTTTCCGCCGCAAGGTGGGCTTCCGCCACACGCACACCACCCTGCAGATCAACGAGATCAGCGGCTGACGCCGCGGTCCATCACGGAGGGCTACGACCATGGCACATAAGAAGGGACAGGGCTCGACCCGCAACGGCCGCGACTCCAACCCGCAGTACCGCGGCGTCAAGGTGTTCGGCGGTCAGACGGTCACCGCGGGCTCGATCATCGTGCGTCAGGTGGGCACCAAGTTCCACCCGGGCGTCGGCGTCGGCCTCGGCCGCGACTACACCGTGTTCGCCACGGTGGAGGGCACCGTGCGCTTCCACGAGCGCCGCGGCCGCAAGCTGGTGAGCGTCGACGCGTTCTCGGCCGAGGTCAGCGAAGCCGCCAAGTGACGCGCTCGTGGGTGGGGGCACAGCTTGTGCGGCGCCCCCACCTCTCGGGTGCGTGGCTTGCGTCGGGGAGCGCCCCCTTGCGTCGCCTCGTGCATCGCCAACGTCGGCACGTCGCGGAAGGAGGCCGGCCATGAAGTTCATCGACGAGGTGGTCATCTTTGCCGCCTCAGGTCGCGGCGGCGACGGCCATGTGTCGTTTCGGCGCGAGAAGTATGTCCCGCGCGGTGGCCCCGATGGTGGCGACGGTGGGGAGGGCGGCGCCGTGGTGTTCGTGGCCGACGGTCACAAGAACACGTTGATCGATTACCGCCGCAAGCGCCACTACCGCGCGTTCGACGGGGTCAAGGGCGGTCAGAACCAACTCTACGGTGCCAAGGGCAAGGACGCGACTTGCTACGTCCCGATCGGCACCGTGTTGTTCGATGACGACACCGGGGAGTTGCTCGCCGACCTGCGCGAGCAAGGGGCCTCGTGGGCGCTCAAGGGCGGCCGGGGTGGCCTCGGCAACATGCATTTTCGCAGCAGCACCAACCGAACCCCGAGGCAGTTCGTGCCCGGCGGGGAGTCCGTGGAGAAGCGGATTCGGTTGGAACTCAAGATCTTGGCGGATGCGGGGCTCCTTGGCCACCCCAACGCGGGCAAGTCGACGTTCCTCGCGCGGGTGAGCGCGGCACGCCCGAAGGTGGCGGACTACCCGTTCACGACCCTGACCCCGCAGCTGGGGGTGGTGGAGCTCGCGGACGCGCAGACGTTCGTGCTCGCCGACATCCCCGGCTTGGTCGAGGGGGCCGCAGAGGGGGCGGGGCTGGGCATCCAGTTCCTCCGGCACTTGGAGCGATGCGGGGTCTTCCTACACCTTGTCGCGCCCGACGACGATGAGACGACGGCGGTCTACCGCTACGTCGCGTTGCGCGAGGAGCTCGCCACCTACGGCGGTGGCTTGGCGGAGCGCACGGAGATCGTCGCGCTGAGCCAGGTCGATCGCTTGCAGCCGGATGAGGTCGAGGCCCAGCGATCGGCGTTGGAAGAGGCGTGTGGGCAGCGTGTGTTCGCGCTGTCGTCGGTGGTGGGCACGGGGGTGCGCGACGTCGTCGGCGCGCTGTGGTCCGAGCTGCGCCGCCAAGACGAGGAGGGGTTGCGTCCGCAGCCCGAACACCTCTTCCGTGCCGTTGGCGACGAGGCCGACGACGAAGCAGACGCCGACCTGTTCGGCGACGACGACACCCCGAGCGGCGTCGAGGTCATCTGGGCCATCGACGACGACGACGACCTCTAGCGCTCCGTGCGCCACATCTCGCGCTCCGTGCGCCAAAGCAGGCAGCCATGACCGAGTCCGCCCCCCCGCCTTCTGTTCTCCCCATCGACACCCCGCGCGCGCTCGCCCGGGCGGTGGCGATCGCTGCCCTCGACCGCAAGGCCGCCGACCCCGTCGTCCTTGAGGTCGGTGAGGTCGTTGGGTACACCGAGTTTTTCGTCCTCGTCAGCGCATCGAACCCGCGGCAGGTCCGCGCGATCGCCGAGGGCGTCAAGTCCGAACTCAAGGCCCAACATGGCGTCATCCCCGTCGGCACGGAGGGGATGGAGTCGGCCAAGTGGGTGCTCGTCGACTTCGACGACGTGGTGCTCCATGTCTTCCACGAAGGCACGCGGTCGTTCTACGATCTCGAGACGCTGTGGGCCGACGCGCCGCGGCCCGATCTCGATTTGCCAGCGGCACAGCGGGCGCCGCAGCCGGTCTTCGAAGACTGAGGCGCCGGTGAAGCTGCGCGTCGTGCATGTCGGCGAACGCGCCCCGGCGTGGGTCGATCAGGCTCTGGCGACCTACCGCGTGCGGATGCACCGCTTCACGACGTTCGAGGAGGCCTCGGTCCGGCCCGAGACGTTTCGGGGGGACGAGGAGGCCGTCCGCAAGGCCGAGTCCGATCGCATCCTCGCCTCGGTCACGCCACGCGACCGCTTGATCGCGCTCGACGAACGCGGCCGAGCGTTCGACACCCGAGGATTCGCGGCGCTGCTGGACGAGGGCATGCAGGCCGACGGCCGGCTCGTGCTCGCGATTGGGGGCGCGTACGGGCACCACGACCGGCTGCGGCAAGCGGCGTGGCGGTTGGTCCGTCTCAGTGACCTTGTCTTGGCCCACGACGTCGCTCGGGTGGTGCTCGCGGAGCAGGTGTACCGGGCGTTCACCGTGCTTCGAGGGATGCCGTACCATCACGGATAGGCTAGGTCGGCCGCTCGCCAGCGGGGGTCGCCATGAGCCGTGCGCACAACTTCGGAGCCGGTCCCGGCGTGCTGCCTGAGTCGGTTCTTACAGAGGCGCAAGCTGCGCTTTGGGAATGGAACGACACCGGCCTCGGCCTGCTGGAGATCTCGCACCGTGCCGCCGCCTTTGAAGCCGTGGTCGCGTCGGCCAAGGCGCGGTTGACGCGTCTGATGAACCTTGGACCCGACCAAGAGATCCTGTTCCTGCACGGGGGCGCGCGGACCCAGTTCTTTCAGTTGCCGATGAGCCTGCTTCGTGGCGGGCGTGCCGCCTACCTCGACACCGGCGTCTGGACCGAAGCAGCGATCGAGGAGGCGCGTCGGTTTGGGACGGTCGACGTCGTCTGGTCGAGCGCAGCGACGGGTTGGGACGCGGTGCCAAGCCAGGGGGCGTGGGGTCCACTCGAAGAGGGGACGAAGTACCTCTATTATTGCGCGAACAATACCGTCGCCGGCACGGAGTACCAAGAGGTCCCCGATCCGGGCGACGCTTGGTTGATCGCGGACATCTCGAGCAACCTCCTCTCAGCGCCGATCGAGGGCAACCGTTTTGACGTGCTGTTCGGCGGCATCCAGAAGAACTTGGGGCCAGCCGGTGTCACCCTCGTCATCCTCAAGCGGCACCTGCTCGACGCCATGGATCGCGACCTCCCATCGATGCTTCGCTACGACGTGCACGTGAAGAACAATTCGCTCTACAATACGCCTTGTACCTTCGGGATTTGGTTTATCGAGCGAATGACGGCGTGGATCGAGGCCCAGGGCGGGTTGCAGGCGGTCGGCAAGCACAACGCCGCGAAGGCCGCTCGCGTCTACGCTGCGATCGACGGCTCCGACGGGTTCTACCGAGGGCGCGCGCAGGTCTCGAGTCGGAGTCGGATGAACGTCACCTTCTCCACGGGGTCGGTCGACGGAGACGCCGCGTTCGTCGCCGCGGCCCGCGACGCTGGTCTTCACGGGCTGAAGGGACACAAGCGCCTCGGCGGCCTCCGCGCCAGCCTGTACAACGCGCTCCCGGACGCGAGCGTGGATGCGTTGCTCAACTTTATGAACGATTGGCGCCGCGGCGCCGGGAGGCGCTGATGGGCACCGAGCCGGAGATCGAGTTGGGGTTCGATGAAGGCACCGAGCTCGAGGGGGACGTGACCGTGCAGGGCGTCCCGGGCACGTTCGCGCTGCTCGCGGAGATCGAGCTCGACGGGGTCACCTACGCCGTTCTCGCCCCCGAGGGTGAGGAGGACGGCTTGCTCGCGGCGCGTCGCGGAGAGGGCGAGCAGTGGTTTCCGATCGACGACGACGCCACGCTCGCTCGGTTGCAGGAGGCCCTCGATGTCTTCACCGGTGGCGACGACTTCGCGGACGCCTGAGGTGGACCGCGGGCCCGAGATCCTTGCGCCTGCGGGCGATGCGGCCAGCCTCGCCGCGGCGCTCGCCGCAGGCGCGGACGCCGTCTACCTCGGGCTCGACGAAGGGATGAACGCGCGCGCCCGCGCGCAGAACTTCCCCGTCGCCGAGCTGCCGGACACCGCCGATCGGGTCCACCGCGCCGGCGCGCGGTTGTACCTCACGATGAACACGGTCGTGTTCCAGGACGAGCTGCCGTTCGTCGAGGGCTTGATTCGGGCGGCGGCTGCCGCGGGCGTCGATGGCCTGATCGTGCAGGATCCGGCGGTCGCTCTGCTGGCGCGCGAGGTGGCGCCGACGATGGAGGTCCACGCCAGCACGCAGATGACGATCAGCAGCCCGGAGGCGGCGCGGTTCGCGGCGCGCCTCGGGGTTTGTCGCGTTGTGGTGCCGCGCGAGCTCAGCACGTCGGAGATCGAGGCGTTCGCGCAGGGGACCCCGCTCGAACTTGAAGTGTTCGTTCACGGCGCGCTGTGCATGAGTTGGTCTGGGCAGTGCTTGACGAGCGAGGCGTGGGGCGGGCGATCGGCGAACCGCGGCCAGTGCGCCCAGTCGTGCCGGCTCCCGTACGACCTCGTCGTCGATGGCGTCGTCCGCGACCTCGGTGAGGTTCGGTACCTGCTCTCCCCGTTGGACCTCGCCGGCGTTCGCGCGCTGCCCGCGTTGGTCGCAGCGGGCGTCGCGAGCCTGAAGATCGAGGGGCGCCTCAAGGGGCCCGCCTACGTCGCCACGGCGGTTCAGACGTACCGGCGTTGGCGCGACGCGATCGTCGAGGGACGTGTGGCGGACGAAGAGGTCGGGCATGGGCTACGCACCGATCTCGGGCGCCTGCAGGTCGCTTACGGTCGCGGGTTCTCCGATGGGTTCTTCGCAGGCTCCGACCACCAACACCTCGTCGAAGGACGGTTTCCCAAACACCGTGGCGTGTTGATCGGCCAGGTGGTCGAGGTGACGCGTACGGCCGTGCGCGTGGTGCGGTCGGCGAGACCGGTGACCGGCGGCATCGCCCTCGGCGACGGCATCGGGCCACAGGGGACGTGCGCGGTTCCGCTCCCCGCGCTGCCCGGTGACGCTGCGCCGTCGTCGACGCGGCTCGAACCTGATCTTCCCACCTTGGTCCCAGGCTGTGGCGTGGGGTTCGACACGGGAGCGCCGGAGACGGAGGAGCCCGGGGGACCGCTGTTCACCGTCGAGACGACGCGCGACGGTTGGTGGCTGGGCTTCGGTCGCCCTGGCCCGGATCTTCGGCGCGTGCGCCCCGGCCATCACGTCTGGCTCACGCGCGATCCGTGGCTGGTGAGCGACACCGACCGGCTGCTCGCAGCGGGGGAGCCGGAAGCGCGCCTCGCGCTGCGGCTGGCGGTGTCCGGCGCGCCGGGCAGCCCGCTGGAGGTGGTGTGGACGGCCGCCCGCTCCACGTGGACGACCCGGTCGGTCATGGCGCTGCAGCCCGCGTCCGGCCCGGGCCTCGACGCCGCGTTGCTCGCCGACAAACTCGGCGCCACCGGGGGGACGCCGTGGCGCGTCGTCGAGATCGACACGTCGGACCTCGCGGAGGGGAGCCACCTGCCGGTCTCGGCCCTCAAGGCGATGCGCCGCGAGGCATTGTCCGGGCTGCTCGCCGCCGAGCTCGCGGCGTTTCGTCATGCAACCCGCCCCGAAGGTGCTGCGGCACGCGTGATCGCGGAAGCGGTGACGCGTCAGCCGGCGCGCCCGATCGCCGTCCCCGGCGAACCGGTGCTAGAGGTGCTGTGCCGCACTGAAGCCCAGCTTCGCGCTGCGCTCGCGGCCGGCGTCCGCGACGTGGTGCTCGACTGGATGGAGCTGGTCGGACTGCAAGCGGCGGTCGCGTTGGCGCGCGCCG
>JBJONI010000139.1:0-2731 GCA_046051915.1 Pseudomonadota bacterium | reverse complement strand
AGCATCGGTTCGCGGGGCGTGACCTCGTGATCCGTAATCTTTGCGATGACGGTGACACCCCCGGCTACCGCGATCATTCTGGCCGCAACTCGCCTTACGCTTATCCCGACGCTGAGAAGTTTTATCCGCTTTCCAAAGCCAAGGACCGCTGGGGCTCGGGTCATGCCGGCGCCGGTTTTGCCGAAAGCCCAGACCAGTGGCTGACCGGCCTCAAGGCCGATATTGTTCTGGCTTGGTTCGGGTATGCCGAATCGTTCAAGGGCGACGCTGGGCTCGCGGATTTCCGCGCCGAACTCGAAGGCTGGCTAACGCACACCGCCGCGCAAAAATACAACGGCAAGGCCGCCCCCAGCGTCGTGCTGCTCGCCCCGCTTGGACTCGATGAGCGCACGGTTCCACAAGGCCTCGCGGCCGCCAAGGCCGTCAACGCCGACATCGCGCGGTACGCCCACGCGATCAAGGAAGTCGCCGCGGCGCGCGGACTCGTGTTCGTTGACCTCTTCGCGTTTAGTCAGGAAGTGTACGCCGCTGCCAAGGTCCCGCTGACACGGGATGGGCTGAATCTTACCGCCGAAGGTCATGAGCGGTTGGCGGCCTACCTGGCCAAATCTCTCTTCGTCGCCGGCGCGCCCGGCAAGGCCGACATCTCCAATGTGAAGAACGCTGTCGCGGACAAGGATTGGCACTGGGAGAAGCTTTTCAAGATCCCCAACGGCGTCCATGTCTTCGGGCGTCGCAACAAGCCCTTCGGGCCGGATAACTATCCCGCCGAGATCGACAAGCTCGGCGAGTTGCTCACGATCCGCGACCGCGCCGTCTGGGCCGCCGCGCGCGGGGAGAAGTTCGACATCGCGGCCGCGGACGCGAAGACGAAGCCGTTGCCGGAGGTCAAGACCAACTACAGCTCTGCAAATGCCAAGAACGGCTCGCCGGCTTACCTCAAGGGCGACGCTGCGCTTCAGCCCTTGAGCGTACCGGATGGCTACAAGGTCGCTCTGTTTGCCTCCGAGGAGAAATTTCCCGACCTTGCGAAGCCTTGCAAAATCACTTTCGACAACCGTGGCCGTCTCTGGGTGGCCACGATGCCGAGCTACCCCGCCTGGCGTCCTGGCGACGCCAAGCCCGATGACAAAATCCTCATCCTCGAGGACACCGATGGCGACGGCGAGGCGGACAAGCAGACCGTATTCGCCCGGGGCCTGCATCTGCCGCTCTCTTTTGAGTTCGCCCCCGAGGGCGTCTATGTCTCGCAAAGCAGCCACCTCTTGCTCGTGCGTGACACCGATGGCGACGGCGTCGCCGACCGTTCGGAGGTCGTCCTCAGCGGTTTCGACGACCATGACACCCATCATGCTATACACGCTTTCCGCGCGGATCCTTCCGGCGCTTTCTACATGGGCGAAGGCACCTTCTTGCATAGCCATGTCGAGACCTCTACCGGCGTCGTGCGCAGCACCAACGGTGGCTGGTTCCGCTATGCGCCGCAAACCGGTAAGCTCGAGCGCACCGCCCGCCTCAGCATCCCCAATCCGTGGGGCATCACCTTCGATGCGTACGGCCAGGACTTCTTCGCCGACACCTCTGATCCCAATCTGCGCTGGCTCTCGCCGGGCACGATGGCGGTGCCCTTCGGCGAGTTCGCGCCGTTGCCGAAGAACCTCGTACCCAACGCCCAGAGGGTCCGCCCGACCGCCGGTCTGGAGTTCGTGAGCAGCCGTCATTTCCCAGACGATGTCCAAGGCGACATCCTGATCAACAACACCATCGGCTTCCTCGGCACCAAACAGCATGCCGTGGCCGAGGACGGCACGGGGTTCGTCCTTACCTTCCGACAGAACCTTCTCCAATCTGCGGACGGCAATTTCCGTCCGGTGTCGATGGAGTTCGCCCCGGACGGCTCCCTGTATGTCGCCGACTGGCATAACGCGCTCATCGGTCACATGCAGCACAGTGCCCGCGACCCGTTACGCGACCACTCGCACGGTCGCATCTATCGGATCACCTATCCCGCCCGTCCGCTGGTGAAGGCGCCGGTCATCGCGGGCGCGTCGATCGACGCGTTGTTCGTGAACCTCACATTGCCGGAAGACCGCGCCCGCTCTCGTACTCGCCTTGAGCTCCGCGGTCGGCCGTCCGACGAAGTCCTCGCTGGCCTGCACCGTTGGCTTGGCGGCCTCTCTGCGGCCGATCCTCAGGTGGAACGCCACCAACTCGAAGGTCTCTGGGTCAGTTGGGGCCTGGATCGCGTCGAGGTCGGACTCTTGAACAAGCTCCTGCAGTCCAATGACCACCGCGTCCGGTCCGCCGCCGTGCGCGTGCTCCGTTATAATACCGCAAAGGTAGCCGACCATAAGGCCTTGTTGCTCCGCGCTGCGGCCGATCCGCATGGCCGCGTGCGTCTTGAAGCCGTCAACGCGGCCTCGTGGCTCGGCAAGGATCTCGCCCTCGAAGTGCTCGCTGCTGCCCAGCTTCAACCGGTCGACGAATGGCTGAAACCCGTGTTCGCCGCCGTCGATGCCCACCAGAACGGCAAGCCTCTGCAGGCCGAGGAAGCACCGAAGGCCGTGACCACCTTGAAGGGCGACGAGAAGAAGCTCTTCGACCTTGGAGCTGAGGTCTATCGCCGTGAGGCCCATTGCATCACCTGCCACCAGGCAGACGGGCAGGGCCTGCCCGCCGCGCAGTTTCCCTCGATCGCCAAGTCGCCTTGGGTCGGCGGAGATCCCAAGCG
>JBJONI010000138.1:0-5536 GCA_046051915.1 Pseudomonadota bacterium | reverse complement strand
GGCCGGCGGATGACGCGGGGTCGGCCTGCGCGGAGGGGCGGCGGCGCTGGCGTGCTGTTGGTGGCGGTGGAGGACGATGCCCTCGCGGTCAGCGTTTGGCGCGCGGAGATTGGCGATGGTCGGCCCGGCCGCGCGACGCTCGCGGAGGACGGGTGGCTCGCGCTGGAGTCGGCACGTCGCGCGGCGGCGGCGCGGCCGACCTTGCAACCTGATCGCCTCGCACCAGCACCGTTGCGGCTGGTGTTCGTGGGGCGTGCCGGATCGGGTTCGGTCTCGCCGGCGCTGGTCGGGAGCTCGTTTGGTCTCGCGCTCGCGCTCGGATGGAGCGCTCGTGCGTTGGGGTGGGCGCTTCCCGCCGACGTCGTGGCGATCGCCTGCGTCGCGCCGGACGGCGCCGTGCGTGAGGTGGATCCCGACGGTCTGCGGCGCAAGCTGGCAGGCCTGACGGCTGCCGCGCCCGATGTGCGACGCGTCCTCGTCGCGCCGACGGACGCGGAGCGGGTGGTCGCACCGGCGGGGCTGGCGTTGGTGCCGGTCGCGTCCCTGGACGCCGCGTTGGCCGTCCTTGGCGCGCCCGACCCGTTCGCCGCGCTGGCGGACGGGGATGTCGAGCCGGCGGTGATGGCCCTGTACCGCTCGGTTCGACAGGGGGGCGCGCTGCCCGTTCCGTGGACGGCGGTGGTCGCCGCCGCGCGTCAGCTCGCAGAGCGGGCGACCACCCCGCGGGCCGCTTGGGCAGCCGACGTCGCGGCGAGGATGGCGGCCCGCCACCTCGGCGGTGTCGAGGACGCGGCGATTCGCTGGCCGGATGCGGCTTGGCTCAACGTCCTCGAACCGAGGCTCCCCGGGCGCTTGCAGCTCCTTGCGCACGTCGTGCAGGCGGCCGCCGACGTCGGAGATGCCGCGGCGCTCGATGCCGTCGCGCGCGCGAGGACGTTGTGGGCGAGGCCCTCCCAGCGCACCGAGCACCACGCACGGCTGATGGGGGCGTGTGCGCGCGCGCTGGGGGCGGCCGGTGCGTCGCGTGCGGCGCTGGCGCTCGCTCGGCTGACGTGGCGAGAGTGGCAGATGCTCGCAGACGTCGGCTCGGCGTCGTTCGTGCTCGTCGAGGGCCTCCGCCTCGCCGACGTCCTCGGGGCGCGGCCGGAGGGGGACGAGGCGGCCGCATTGGCACGTGCCGCTTGGGCCCACGCGCCGCAAGGTACCATCGGTCGCGCGTACCTCGCCCACGCGCTGGCGCGACACGCGGCCGCGCGCGGGGATGCGACGGACGCCGCCGCTTGGTTGGACCGCGTCGAGGTCGCCGGCGGCTGGATGCCCGATGATCTGGCGGTCGGCCGAGCGAGGTTGGCGGCCGTGCTTGGGGTGGCTTCGGCGGCCCTTCAGGGTGTCCTCGCGCGTCGCCTCGACGCGTTGTGTGCCGTGGACGCCTCCGTCCGTACGCCCGAGGACGCAGACCTCGCGCACCGGGCATGGGCGGCGTTGGCCGAGGAGCCGCATCTGCTCGCTTGGCGCACGCGGATCGGCGGGCGTGGGGCCGACGCGCTCGCGGCGCGGGTCGCAGCGTTTCGAGCGGGCTATCCGTACAGCTGACCGACCCTCGCTGAGGAGCCCGCATGCCCCTGCCGAACGCCGACGACCCTGTCGCGCGCTTCCTTGCGCTGCCCACGGTCCGGCTGTGGGTGCGCCTTGGGGCCTTCGCGTTGGTGCTGTGGGGCCTGCGTGCGCTGCTCCCCACCCTCGCGGCCTTTGCGTTCACCTGTCGCGGCCTGGACGCGACGGCCGTCCCCGTCGGGCGTCGGCTTGGTGGCGGTCGGTTGCGAGGCGTGTTGGCGGTCGCTGCGGCTTCGGTCGTGAGCGTCGGCTTGGCGCTGTGGTTTGGCGGCGCGACGCTGTTTGCGGCGCTCGCCGAGGTCGAGCGCGACCTGCCGGTCCTGCTCGAGACGGCCTCCGCGAACCCGCTGTTCGTCACGGTCCGCGGGTGGTTGGGCGACGTCGACCTCGCAGCGACGGGCTGGGAGACGGCGCGCGAGCTGGCGTTTGTCGTCCAGACGGTCGGCCAGCTCTTCCTGCAGAGCGTCGTGGGGTTTGGCCTCGCCCTGTTCTACGAGGTCGAACGGGACGAGGTGGACCGCATGGTCGCTGGCCTCGCGCCGGATGGGCTGGGGGGCACGCTGCTGCGTTGGGGGGACCACGTCGGAGACGGCCTGGCGATCACCCTCCAGGTGCAACTGGCGGTCGCCGCCTGCAACGCGGCCCTGACGCTTCCGCTCGTCCTCGTCCTTGGGCTCCCGTACCCGGCGACGCTGTTTGCGGTGATCTTTTTGCTTGCCTTGATCCCGCTTTTTGGCAACTTCATCTCGGGTGCGCTGCTGATGGCCTTGGCGTGGCCGACGTGGGGCGGCGTGGGCGTCGTGGCGTTCTCTCTGCTGGTGTTCGTGCTCGGCAAGATCGAGAGCTTCGTGCTGAACCCTCGTCTCGCGGCGCGGCATGTCCGCTTGCCGGGGTTCGTGTTGACCGTCAGCCTCGTGCTCTGGGAACACGTCGCCGGGGTTGTCGGTTTCTTCCTTTCGTTTCCGTTTTTGTATACCTTCGCGCGGATTCGCCAAGAGGTCGTCGGCGATGTCGCTGCCTGGCTCGCGGCAGAGCCGCCGGCTCCGCCTGAGGAGGTGCCATGAGCAGCACGCTAGGCCGCGCGCTCGTTCTGTCGACGTTCGGCGAGAGCCACGGGCCGGCGGTGGGCGGCGTGCTCGATGGCTGCCCGCCTGGGCTCGTCCTCGACCTCGACGCGGTCCAAGCCCAAGCCGACCGGCGCCGCCCGGGTGCCTTGCGCTTGGGGACGCCGCGCGACGAGGCCGATCGGATCGAGTGGCTGTCTGGGCTGCTGGATGGCGTCACCTTGGGGACGCCGATCGGGTTCCTCGTCCGCAACCAGGACGCTCGGCCGCACGCGTATGAGAGCTTTTCCGACGTCTTTCGGCCCAGCCACGCCGACTTTACCTACCAGGCCAAGTACGGCATCCGCGCTCGCAGCGGCGGCGGACGGGCCAGCGCCCGCGAGACGGTCAGCCGCGTGATCGCGGGCGCGGTCGCGGAGCAGATCCTCGCCCACCTCGGCGGCGTCGAGATCTGCGCTTGGGTGGACGGCGTCGCAGCGGTTCGGGCTGCCGTCGACGAGGCCGTGGTGCAGCGTGCCGAGGTCGATCGCAGTGAGGTTCGATGCCCCGATCCGGTCGCCTCTGCCGCGATGGTCGCGGAGATCGAGGCCGCTCGGCGCGACGGAGACAGCGTCGGCGGCGTGGTGCGCGTGGTGGCCCGCGGCGTCCCGGCGGGGCTGGGCGAGCCGGTTTTTCACAAGCTCGAGGCGGATCTCGCGGCGGCCTTGATGTCGTTGCCCGCGGCGCGCGGCGTCGAGATCGGGTCCGGGTTCGCGGGGAGCGCCCTTCGTGGCACGGCGCACAACGACGCGTTCGTCCCCGACGCCCAACGGGGGGTCGTGACGGCGACGAACCGGTCGGGCGGTGTCCAAGGGGGGATCAGCAACGGCATGCCGATCACCTTGGCGGTCGCGTTCAAGCCGGTCGCGACCGTGTTCGTCCCCCAGCAGACGGTGACCGGGGACGGCGTGCCGACGACGCTGGTCGCCAAGGGACGCCACGACCCGTGCGTCGTGCCGCGCGCGGTCCCGATGGTCGAGGCGATGGTGGCGCTGGTGCTCGCCGATCATTGGCTTCGTTGGCGTGGTCAGGTCGGTGCGCCGCCCGCGCTGCCGGGAACCCAAGGCCCACGCGGCTAAGCGCCCCCGTTCTGCGTCGCGCGGGGTGGCGTGCGATGGTGCGCAGCGCGCTGCACGCTTCCTCGCCGCATGCTGTTCGGCCATCGTAGGAAATCGAGGCGTCGCGGCCACGATCTGCGAGGAGTCGGCGCCACCGGTTCCGCGTGCTAACTGGCCCGGATCGGAGGTTGTGACCCATGCTCGAACGCTACGCCCGCTGGCTGGTTCAGCGTCCTGTCGCGTGGGTGGTCGTGCTGGTCACCCTTGCGCTTGGGGTCGCGGCGACCTTGGTGTCGCTGCAGGTCGAGCAAGACGACGACGTGTTGGCGTTCCTCCCGCGGACCAACCCCGACATTGTCGCCTTCTACGAGATCAACGCGTCCTTTGGTTCGACCGACGTGGCCTTGGTCGGCCTCGCTCCGGCCTCGGGCGAGGTGTTCGACGTCGACTTCCTGACGCGGCTGCGGGAGACGACCCGGGCCCTTCGCGAGGTGGAAGGGGTCGATCATGTGCTGAGCCTGGCGAACGTCGCCGACTTCGAACGCGATCCGACCGGTGGCATCCGCCAGGGCAACCTCGTGCCGGATGGGTTCGTGGCCGCCGACATGGGTTCGCTGCGCGCCAAGGCGCTTTCGCGTCCGCACATCGTCGGCAACCTGGTCAGCGCCGAGGCCGACGCGGTCGTGCTGTACGCCTGGCTCGGCCCGGGCGCCAAGGCCAGAGACGTGGCCCCGAAGATTCGTGCGATCCTCGAGCCCGCCTTCGCGGGCGATGAGGTCGTTTGGGGTGGCGGCCCCTTCATCTCCGATTGGATCTTCTCGACGACGCAAGCCGACATGGCGCGGCTGACGCCGTGGTCGGCGGTGATCATCCTGTTGATCGGCCTCCTCGCCTTCCGCGACGCCCCGGCGACGCTGCTCGGCTTGGTCGCGACCGGGCTCGCGATCGTCGGGGCGCGCGCCTTGATGGTGCTCACGGGCACGCCGTTCAACGTCGTCCTCAGCTCGATGCCGGTGATCCTGTTCGCGACCGGTTCGGCGTACGCGATCCACATGCTCTCGAAGTACGGGGGCCACGCCGCTCGTTTGGGTCCGGGGAGCGAGGCGGTGGTCGCGACCTTGGTGGGCACCACGCGCAACGTCGTCGCGGCGGGCCTGACGACGGTCGCCGGCCTGTGGTCGATGCTGCTGATGGACATCGCCCCGATGCGTGACTTCGGCCTGTTCACGGGCATCGGCGTCGCGCTCGCCCTGCTGCTGAGCCTGTCGTTCGTGCCCGCGGTGATGGTGTTGTTCCCTCGGCCGGCCGCGGCGACGTCGCATGGCTGGATCACGCGGGCGACGGTGGCGTTGGCGTTGCTCGCGCGCGCGCGACGGGTGCCGGCAGCGGTGGGCATCGTGGTGGTGTGTGCGCTCGGGGTCGGCCTCGTGCTCCGGGTGGACGCCCGGATGGAGCTCGCGGCGTTCTTCAGCGAAGGCTCACCGCCTGACCAGAGCGAGCGCTTCCTTCAACAGCGCTTTGGCGGCAGTCAGTTCCTCCAGGTGCGCGTCCGGGGCGATCTCACCGAGCCGGGTGCGCTGCGCGAAGTCGCACGCGCCGCCGACACGTTCGCGACGATGCCGCACGTCACCGCCGTTCAAGGCGTCCACCTGCCGATGGAGCTGATCCACGAGGCGATGGTGGGTTCTCGCCGCCTGCCCGATCAGGCGCCCGCGGCGCGGACGTTGTTCAAGTTTCTGGACTCCGACCCTGCCGTGAGCC
>JBJONI010000137.1:0-3063 GCA_046051915.1 Pseudomonadota bacterium | reverse complement strand
GACGGTGTCGAGGCGCAGGATGTCGTGGCGTTCACAGGTTCGTCCGAGACGGCGGCGCACATCCGTGCCCACGCCCGCGTGACCGCCCTCGGCGTTCGGGTGAACGTCGAAGCGGACAGCCTCAACGCGTCGATCCTCGGGCCCGACGTCGCGGACGGCGACGTCACGTTCGACATGTTCCTCTCCGATCTGGTCCGCGATCTCACCCAGAAGGCGGGCCAGAAGTGCACGGCCATCCGTCGCGTCTTCGTCCCGAGCGGCTTGGTGCCCTTGGTCGGTGAGGCGCTGCAGGACGCGTTGACCCGGGTCGGCATCGGTCCCGACGCCGGGGCCGACACGCGGGTCGGCGCGCTCCCGACGCTGGCGCAGCTGGAAGACGTCTCGGCTGGGATCGCCGCGCTCTCGGCGGAGACGACCGTGCTCGCGACGTGCGATGCACCCCTTCCGACCGCGGGGTTCTACGTCGCGCCGCGCGTGTTGCTCGCGCTGCCGGGCGCGACCTTGGTGCATGAGCGCGAGGTGTTCGGACCGGTCGCGACGGTGCTCCCGTACGACGGGACGCCGGCGCAAGCCGTCGAGGGCGTGCGTCAGGGCGGCGGCGGCCTCGTCGCCAGCGTGTACTCCGATGATCCCGTCTGGGCTGGCGAGGTGATCGCGGGCATCGCGCCGTGGCACGGTCGCGTCCACTGGGGCTCCGTGAAGGTCGCGGACCAGTCGCCGGGCCCAGGGACGGTCCTGCCGACGTTGATCCACGGCGGGCCGGGCAAGGCCGGCAACGGCGAGGAGCTCGGCGGGTTGCGAGGCTTGGCGTTGTACCTTCATCGGGTCGCCGTACAGGCGGATCGGGCCTTGCTGGACCGTGCGGTGCAAGCGGGTTGGGGAGCGACGTGACGGAATTCGGCGGCTGGCGGGTTGACGCGCCGATGCTCGTGTGGATCCATACGAACAGCGGGAGGTTGAATGTCGACGCTTCGCCCGGGTTCGGTTCGCGGTTGGTGGCAAGACCTGGGCGACCGTCTCCGCGACTGGCTCGACGCGCTGGCGCCCAAGCCCGTTCCGGTCCCGGTGAGGCCGTCGCCGGCTCGTGGACGACCGGGCATCAAGCCGCGCGGCGCGGGCCTGCGCTGAGGCGCCACGCGGGTTCGTCGTGCTGCTGACCTCGGCTTCGGGTTTGGGCATCGGCGCTGTCACGCTCGCGCTGTACACAGCCTCGCTCGTGGCAGCCGTGCCGCGCCCCGTGTTTCCGCCGCTTCGTCGCGTCGCTCAGGCGGCTTGGCGGGCGCGCGGCGGCGCAGGCAGCGGAGACGTTCCTGAGCCGGAACGCCGGCTTCGAGGGGAGGCGGTCGCCCCCGTGGGCGGCTGGAGTGATGGCGTTCGGCTCCACGTCGACCGGATCCTGCAGCTGCCCAGCGTGGAGACGAGGTGGGCGGCGATCACCGCCTCGTCGGTGCCCATGCCGACGCTCGCAGCTTGGCTGGGCCCGGCCTCGGCCTGCTTTCCCGACCCGGCCGCGTGGCGAGACCGCGCGGCGCGTGCTGGGCTCGGCGTGTTGCGTCTGCCTGCCGGCGCGACGGGGACGGAAGCGGCGCCCGAGGATGTGGACGAGGACGCGTTGGTCGGACTCGATGCCGTCGAGCGTGACCGTGTGTTGGCGTTGGCGCGCGACGTCGTCGCGGCCTCCGGGGCGCAGACGTGGGTGGTCTGCGTCGAGGGACTGGACGCATTGCGCTTGTTGCGCGCGTTGGCGGCGGTGGTCTCGGCACGTGATCGCGTCGGCGCCGTCGTTGTGGTTGACGCGCCTCTGCGTGGTGAAGCCGGATCGGTGGGCGGACCGTGGGCGCCCGACAGCGTCTCGGACTGGATGTCGACGTGGTTTCGGCACGAGCGCCTCGACGTGGAGTGGCTTCGGCCGGTCCCGTGGCTCACGGCGTCGCGGACGTCGCCGGCGCCTCCTTCGGCGGTGGACTTCGCGAGATGGGGTGCGGCCCGGCTGCCGGAGCCCGGCTTCGTCGGCGACGGTGGCTGGTTCCGCGCACAGGAGCCGGCGACCCTCGTCGTCGAAGATCTCGGCGTGTTCGTGGTCGACGGTGACGCCGAAGCGCTGTGGTCCACGCTGGCCGCCGTGGGGGCCCTCGCGGCGTTGGCTGCGGCGGGCTAACCCGCCGAGGGAGGTCGATATGCGCATGCACGCCCTGCAACGGACGGAGCTCCTGCTCGGGCGCGACGCGTTCGCCAACGTGGCCGGTGCCAACGTCCTCGTCGTCGGCCTCGGCGGTGTCGGCAGCTACGCGGCGGAGGCCTTGGCCCGGGCCGGCGTGCAGCGGATGACGATCGTCGACTTCGATCGCGTGTGCCTGACCAACATCAACCGGCAGCTTCACGCGACGCGACACACGGTGGGGCAGTCGAAAGCGGCGCTGATGGAGGAGCGCATCCGCGCGATTCAGCCCAAAGCGGAGGTTCGCGCGCTCCCGTTGTTCTACGACGCCTCCACGCGCGACGCCATCTTGGACACGCGGTACGACGCCGTGATCGATGGGATCGACAACTTGGCCGCGAAGTTGGACCTGTTGCAAACCTGCGTCGAACGTGGGCTCCCGGTGTTCGCCTCGATGGGCGCCGGTAGCCGTCTCGATCCCACGCGCGTCCGCGTGACCGACATTCGTGAGACCCACACCGATCCGTTCGCCCGGCTCGTTCGGGTCGGGCTGCGCGACCGCGGGATCACCCAGGGCGTCACCTGCGTTTGGACGGACGAGCCGCCGCAGGCCCTGGACCGCGACGTTCAGGATGACTTCGTCTGCATCTGCCCCGACAAGGCGAACAGCCCGAACTCGTGCGATCGTCGGTTCCAAGTCCAGGGCACCGTCCCGTGGATGCCGCCGATCTTCGGCCTTACGCTGGCCGCGACCGCGGTGCGGCACCTCGCGGCGGCCGATCGCGTCGTGCCGGCGGCGTCGCCAACGGTCGGGGGGCTCGCGGACCGTTTGCCCATCGTGTCGCAGCGGGCGATGGTCGAACCATGGTCGGGTGTCGGAGCGCCGTCGCAAGGAGGGCTGGAAT
>JBJONI010000136.1:0-14494 GCA_046051915.1 Pseudomonadota bacterium | reverse complement strand
CCCGCCCGGCGCTGCCGGGTACGCGGGACCGGTGACGACGGGCACCGCAGCGACCGAGGCTGCGACGGACGCTGGCGGGGGTCCGAGCGGGGGAGGGGCCTGTTCCGGGACACGTTCTGGGGCGCGTTCCGGGGCACGTTCCGGGGCACGTTCCGGGGCCACCGCGGGGGGCGCGATGGGGGCCGCTCCAGCCTCCGCCTCGATCGCCGGCTCCGCGACCAGCACGGGCGGCGCCTCCTCGATGGCGGCGAACGGGATCTCGGGCAGGTCCTCGTCCTCGCGAGGCGCCTCCGCGCCCACTGGCGCCGCAGGGACGGCAGGCGCAGGCGCAGGCGCAGGCGCTCGAACGGGCGAAGGGACCGTCCCGAGGACGGGCGAAGGGACCGTCCCGAGGACGGGGCGCGCGGGCGTCGCGACACCCGGAGGGGCAAACACCGGAGCGGCCGCGCGCGGGGCGACGCGGGCGCTCGGGACGTCGTCCGCGCCCTGCTGATCCGAGATCAGCACGGCGCCATCGGCAAAGCAGAAGTCGATGCGGTCGCTGTAGGACAGACGACAGACGGGGCAATGCTTCATCGGGACAGCCACCTCAGCCTCACCCTATCTCCGCAAACCCGAGGCGCAACGGAGGCGGCGCGCCCGCACGGGGATGCATCGAGGCGCAACAAAGAATCGCCGGCAGCCCGCCGGAACACGCGGTACAATCCAAACGATTTGGAGCGAGCCATGACGCGTCCCCTGCCCCTGTGCCTCCTGCTCACCGCCACCTTCGCGGCCGGCTGCCTCGTGCCCGCGCGCATCGAAGGCACCGAGCCCGCCGATTGCGACGATGGCGTCGACAACGACGCGGACGGCACCACGGACTGCGACGACGCGAGCTGCGCAGGCGCCGCCGTCTGCGGCACCGACACCGACAACCCCGGCGACGACACCCCTGGGGGATCCCCGTCCGACACGCCGTCCGACACCCCGGCGGCGGCCAACCGTCCGCCCACTGCCGCCGAGGTGGCGATCACCCCGTCCGCGCCGGTGGACGCCGACGCGCTCACGTGTGCGGTCACCTCGCCCTCCACCGACCCCGACGGCGACCCCGTCACCTACGCGTTCGCTTGGGCGATCGACGGCGTGAACCAGCCCGCCTACGCGAGCGCGACCGTCCCCGCGTCGGCCACCCGCCCCGGCCAAACCTGGCGCTGCTCGGTGACGCCGAGCGACGGCGACCTCGACGGGCCCCGCGCCGCCGCCAGCGTCACGATCGCCTCGCAGGACCTGCCACCCACCCAGCCCGGCGTCCAGCTTCGTCCCGACCCGGCCTACGACGCCGACGACCTGACGTGCATCCTCGCCACGCCGTCGACCGACCCCGAAGGCGGCATCGTCGGCTACACCTACAGTTGGACCCGCAACGGCGCGCCCACCGTCTACACGACGATGTTGGTCGCGGGCAGTGAGACGAGCGTCGGCGAGCAATGGGCGTGCACGGCGACGCCGAGCGACGGCGCCCAAGCCGGGCCCGCCGGCGTCTCGAACCTCGTCACGATCCTCGCCGACGGCGGCGGAACCGGCGGCGGCGGCACCGGCGGCGGCGGAACCGGCGGCGGCGGAACCGGCGGCGGCGGCACCCCGATCGACACGAGCGACACCGGCGCCGACACCGGGGCGAACGTCGCGCCCGTCGAAGCCTTCGCGATCTCGGCAGAGTTCGGGTACAACGCGGGCACGCAGCGCACGGCGACGCTGACGATCGGCGGCGCGCCGCTCGACCCCGTCCTCGTCGTCAACCTCGGCGCCGTCGAGTACTTCAGCCTCGGCGACGACACGGTCGGCTGCACCGTGCTCGCGTTTCCCAGCGGCAACCCGGCGCTCGCGTCGTTCGCGACCCAAGCCGGCATCCTGTTCGGCTGGGAAGCCGCGCAGCCCTACACGTACGACTACACGGACTGCAACGGCGTGGTCGACGTGGCGGCCGCCGAGGCGCTCGTGCTCGACCTCACCGACCCCGCCTTCCTGTGGGGCTTTGGCATCCAGCAGAACCTCGGCGCCACCGCCGCGGCCGCGCTCACCCAAGGCGGCGCGCCGCTGAACAACTACCTCGGCGGCGGGTTCGCCGGGTCGTGGAACAGTTCGGTGCCGATCACCGCGATCACCGCGGCCGAGTACGACCCCGACCCGGGCTTCGTCTACGGGTTCCAGCAAGCCCAGGGCTCGCTCGTGATCTCGCCGACGGGGACGCTGGTGCAGCTCACCGCCTCGCAGATGACCCTCGGCGGCGTCCTTCAGTCGGCGTACTACGTCGTCCGCGACGTCTACTACTACACGCTGACGCCGTGATCCTCGCGGAACCGGCCGCCGTGAGGGCATGACGCGCCGGTTCTTGACGCCACCGACGCCGAAAGGTCGTGCTACGTTCCTCGCGTGACGCGGTGCGGGTTCGCAAGCGGCACATCAGGAGGAGCCGTGAGCCAAAAGGTCGCTCGGCGTGCCGCCGGAGGCGCGCCCGAACCCACCCGAAGCGCAGACCCCACCGCGACCGCGTCCTCGCGCAGCGCGAGCCGAGGGGCTGGGCCCCACGCCGCGCCCGGACCCCGCGGCGGCGACGTCCCCGCCTCCGCGGCGGGCACGCTCGGTGCGCTCGCCGATGCGGCGAACGCTTCGGATCGCGCGATGCTCGACGAAGCGCGCGCACGCGTCAGCCGCGCCACCGGCGAGGCGCTCCCCGAGGTCCCGCTCGTCCGCGCCGGGCCGCTGCCGGGCGGCGCGCTCGCGGTGATGCAGGACGGCCAGGTGCACGTCGGCGAAGGCTTCGACCACCAAACCGCCGACCGCAAACGCCGCATCCTCGCTCACGAAGTCGCGCACGTCGCCCAGCGCGAGAAGGGCGCCAGCGAGGGCCACACCGGCGGTGACGCGGAGGGCGACGCCGAGACGGTGGCACGCGCCGCCCTCAGCGGCGGCCACGCCGAGGCGAGCGTGGGCCTGACGCACGGCGCGCACCCCTACACCGAACGCACGACGTCCAGCGCGACGGGGACCTTCGCGAGCATCGTGGCGACCAAGGGCTGGCTACAGCAAGGGGTCAAGCTCCCGACCGAGGTCAAGAAGCTCCAGAGCACGCTCGCCGCCCAGGGCCTGTACACCAAAGGCGTCGACGGCGACTTCGGCCCGTTCACCCACGCCGCGGTCGAGGCGTTCCAGCGCAAGAACGGGCTGTTCGTCGACGGCAAGGTCGGGCCGAAGACGGCGGCCGTCCTCGACAAGGCCGGCGGCGCACCCGCGACGTCGGCGCCGACCGCCTCCCCGGCCCCCTCCCCGGCGCCGGCCGCGCCGACGAGCGTGGCTTCGATGGTCACCAAGTACGGTTCGATCGCGTACAAGTGCCGGTACCCCGACGTGGTGAAGGCCGTTCAGACGCGCCTGCGCGATCTGGGTTACTACCGCGACACGATCGACGGCGACTTCGGCCCGATCACGCTCGCCGCCGTCAAGGCGTTCCAGACCGCCCAGCGGCTCGAGGTCGACGGCGTCGTGGGGCCGATCACGGCGGGACGCCTCGACGCCGCGCGGGCGACCACGCCGACGCCCGCCCCGGCCGCCCCCAGCAGCAGCAACGCCGCCGGCGTGCTCGCGCGCCTCGGCCAGCTCGAAGCCAACGCCGGCAACCGCAGCCGCTACGACGCGATCTACGCCAACCCCGGCGGTCAAGCCGTGAAGGACTACCACAACGCCCACGCCGGCGAGAACGGCAACCGCCAGAAGTCCGGTGCCTACGCCAATCCCGACCTGCTCGGGTTCGATGTGCTGAGCGGCTTCGTGGCGAGCGGGGCGTGGGACGGGCTCGACGAGGCCCAGAAGTCAGCCTTTGGCCGCGGGATGGAGCAGATCGGGAGCTTCTACGGCGGCGCGCCCTGGCAGGGCGGCATCGACAGCGGCTACACATTCAACCCCAGCGGCGCCACCGGCGCCGACCTGTACGACAACGGCTACGTCAAGCAGCGCGACGGTCTCGTCGGCAAGTGGGAGTGCTCGTCGCTGTCGTCGTACGTCGCGGGGACCGAGCGAGAGGACACCCGGCAGATGATGGGACACGCCGTGGCCCCCGACTGGGACGCCGCGCGCGCCGACCCGTCGAAGCTCCCCACGATGTTCCCCGTCGGCACGATCCTCGTGCGCGGAAGCAGCGACGCGCAAGGGCACTGGAGCGGCCACTCCAAGTCGGTGATGGGCTGGTCGGGCGGCCAGTTGATCACGATGGAAGCCGAAGGCTCCGGGACCTTCGTCCACGCACAGCTCGAGACGCTCGACGAGCTGGAGCGCGCAGGCTTCAAGGTGATCCGGCCCTGACGCGTGGGGTCACGGCGCCGACGCAGCGGCTGAAAGCGCGTCGGCGACCCCCTGCACGTCGTGAAACGGCCCCGCCACCACGGTCATCTGCGGGTCGAGCAGAAACAGCGACGGGAACACGATCTCCCCGAGCTCCTCGGCCAGCGGCCCGGTGCCCACCAGCACCGGCACCTGGTCGACGGGGAACGCCTCCGCCCAACCGATGGCGTCGCGATCGACCGCCAACACGGCGGGGTCGCGGCCCATGATCAGCACGGTCAACCAAGACAGCTCCCCGGCCAACACCGCGTCGCGCACGCCGACGGCGTCGGGGAACGGATCGAGCGCCGTCGAGCTCAGCCAGTCCCCGAGGATCTGGCAAGGCCCACACCACCCCGCGGAGACATCCAGCACGACATACCGGCCATGCCCGGCGAAGTCGTAGATCTCGACGTCGTCGCCCCACTGGTCGGTCAGCACCCAGCGGCCAGGACGACCGCCGAGCTCCGCGCTGCCACTTCCCGGCGCAGGCGCGCCCAACGCGTCCTTGTCTGGCTGGTAAGGCCATCCGCCCCGGTAGATGCGGGATCGGTCGTCGAGCGGGTCGGTTCCCTCCCGGACCTCGTCGCCGTCGCGGTAGCCGTCGCCATCGGTGTCGGAGACCGCCGGATCGGTGCCGCGCGCGACCTCGTCGTCGTCCGACAACCCGTCGCCGTCCGCGTCAGCGGGCACAGCCGGCGTGTCCTCAGCGGGGACCGGATCGGTGTCGGAAGCGGAGGTCGCCGTGTCCTCTCCGACGTTGCTGCCGGTGTCCACGGGCGCCGGCTCGACGTCCGCGCACGCCACGAACCCCAACACGACCCAGCCCGCCCGCCGTGACGCCATCCCGCCTCCCACGCTGCGCGCTCAGAACCCGCGCACCCAAGGTTCTACCACGCGATGGAGCGGCCGACGTCGGTACCGTCCAAGCCGGGGTGGTCAATGCTCCGTCGTCCCCGGGCCATGGATGGCGAGGACGACGGTCGCTGCGACTTCGCGGTCTTCGAGGCGGAGGATCACGACGAGGTCGGGGGGCGCGTCCGGACTCGCGCGTCGTCCGAGGCCGATCGCGGCGACGCGGCGCACCTCGCGCGAGAACACGATCGTCGAGGTGTGCGTGTCGAAGAAGCGCACGGTGGGGATCCCGAACGCGTCGACGGTCTCAACGACCCCGAGCGCGCCCGGGGTCGCGTGGACCCAACCCTCGCGGCAGGGCGCGGCGTTGGGGTCGGGGTCGCCGTCGGCCTCGGTGATCAGCGCGATGGCCTGGACCACGTCGCCGACGTGGAACACGACGTCGGCCGAGGGGCAGATCGAAACGGTGGGGGGTTGCATGGTCGCCTCCTTGCGATGCCCACCCGGTAACAGGCCAAAGATAAGGTAGTTGGCGATCTATCCTCGATCAACGATCCGAAGGAGCGGCCGACCCAAAGCCCGCCAAGCGCGCCCGATCTCGGCGCGTCAACACGGCGTCAAACCGATTTTCGCGCGCCCGAAGACGCGGACGGGCGCGCACGGGGGCACCGCGCTAGACCGCCCGGCCACGCGTGGACGACCACGCGCCGATGAGGGTGCATGAACTTCGACGACCTCGATCTCCCCGACGCGCTCCGACGCGGCATCACGGAGGCCGGCTACACCTCCCCCACCCCGATCCAAGCGGGCGCGATCCCTGTCGTCCTCGAAGGCAACGACCTGTTCGGCATCGCGCAGACCGGCACCGGCAAGACCGCCGCGTTCGCGATCCCGATCCTCACGCGGCTCGCCACCACCAAGCCGCGGGCGACGCGTCGTCCCGGCGCGCCACGGCCCGTCCGCGCGCTCGTGTTGGCCCCCACGCGCGAGCTCGCGTCGCAGATCGGCGAGACGTTCCGGACGCTCGGCAAGCACCTCGACGTACGCAGCACCGTGATCTTCGGCGGTGTCGGGCACGAGCCGCAGGTGCGCGCCCTGATCGAGGGCGTCGACGTCCTCGTCGCCACACCGGGCCGGCTCCTCGACCTCGCCGGGCAACGCCGCGCCGACCTCTCGACGGTGGAGTGGCTCGTCCTCGACGAGGCGGACCGCATGCTCGACATGGGGTTCGTCCACGACGTCAAGCGGATCCTCGCCCTGCTCCCCCGTGACCGCCAGAGCCTCCTGTTCTCGGCGACGATGCCCGACGCGATCGTCGACCTCGCGGGGACGATGCTGCGCGACCCGAAGCGCGTCGAGGTCACGCCGAACAGCACGCCCGTCGAGCGCATCCGCCAGCACCTGCTGCTCGTTCAGAAGGAGGACAAGCGCGACCTGCTCAGCGAGCTCGTGCGACGTCCGCAGATCAAGCGCGCGCTCGTCTTCACGCGGACGAAGCACGGCGCGAACCGCCTCACCGAGATCCTCGTGCGCGACGGCGTCGAAGCCGTCGTGGTGCACGGCAACAAGTCGCAGAACGCGCGCGAGCGGGCCCTCGAGGCGTTCCGCGACGGCACGGCCCCCGTCTTGGTGGCGACCGACATCGCGGCGCGCGGCATCGACATCGACGGCATCACGCACGTGATCAACTTCGACCTGCCGCACGTGCCCGAGGACTACGTGCACCGGATCGGACGGACGGCACGCGCCGGCGCGAGCGGCGTGGCGATCAGCCTCTGCGAGCCGGAGCAGGTCAGCGAGCTGCATGGCATCGTGCGCCTGATCGGCAAGGACATCCCGATCGTCGAACAGCACCCGTACCGCGCGGAGTTCGACGTCACGACGCCCGTTCGCCCGCCGCCACGTCGCCCCGGCGGCGGTGGACGCGGTGGCGGCGGTGGCGGTGGTGGCGGACGCTCGCCGCGCGGTGGCGGTGGCAGTGGCGGTGGCGGTGGCGGTGGCGGCCGTGGAGGCCCAGGGCGCCCCCCGCGCGGTGGCGGCGGCTCCGGTCGCTAACGAGCCTCCCCGTCACCCATCGACGGGCCGTGGCCGTGCTTGGGCGTCGAGCGCGACGAACACGAAGGTCGCCTCCGTCACCCGCGACCGCGCGTCGCCGTCACGGGCCCGCCGCCACGCTTGGACGTGAATCGTCATCGACGTCCGGCCGACGCGCGCGAGGTCGGCCCACAGCGTCACCTCGTCGCCGATGTGCACGGGCTCATGAAACGTGATGCCCTCGACCCGCACCGTGGCGCAACGCCCCCGCGCCCTGCGCGCCGCGACGCTTCCCGCGGCGAGGTCCATCTGCGACATCAGCCACCCCCCAAAAATGTCGCCCGCCGGGTTGGCGTCGGCGGGCATCGCGATCGTGCGGATCGCGGGCTCGCCACCAGGTGCCGTCGGGCTCGGCGCGGGCGGGGAGATCGAGGGGGTCATCGGGCACGCCTCCGGTCGGTCGCCCCGTAACCCCTCGACCAACGGCACACGATCGCGACGCGTTGCGCTTGACGCGCAGGTCAGACTGGTGGAGAATGACGCCGGAGTTCCATCCATCTTGACGCAAGCCTCCGATGCAGAATGGGTAGAGACCCCAGCGCGCAGCACGCCCGTGCGCGTCTACCGTTGCCGCAGGTGCGGCAACCCGGGACACAACCTCGCGACGTGCCGCGCGACCGACGAGGACGCCGACGCGTACGCCGCGTCGTTGCGCGCCCACGTGCAGCGGTCGCACACCTGCGGCCACTGTGGTCGGCTCGGCCACAACCGGCGCACGTGCGGGCATCCCGCCAAGCCGACGATCAGCGTCCGCGAGCGTGAGGCCATCGCCCAAGCGAGTTTCCAAGCACGTCATCCGGGCCTGCTCGAACAGCTCGGCCACGTGAGCGACGGCAAGCTCGCCAAGGCGTACGGCTTGTCCCGCCAGCGCGTCTGCCAGCTCCGGCTCCGTGAAGCACGGCGGGCCGCGCAGGCCCACGGAGAGGCCAACGAGGTCGGAGCGGAGTAGGCCCTCGCAGGAGGCGCGATGGGCTGGACGACTTCGGTGCAACGGCTCGCGCTGCGCGCGGCGCTCTCGCTTCCCCAGCCGCTTCGGCGCGGCGTGTTGGGCCCGCCGCCTCGCAACGACCGCGGCACGGCGCTCGATCTTGATCTCCACACGATGTTGCGGCTGCAGGGCGCGCTCGGCCATCGGCTCACCGACACCACGCCCGAGCAGGCCCGTCGCAACCTCCGCGACGGCATCGACATCGTCGCGCCCGCCGTGCCCGCCTGTGCGAGCGTGCGCGACACCACGATCGGCGGCCGCCCGGCGCGCGCCTACGCCGGACGCCCGGGCGCCCCGGTGCTGCTGTGGTTGCACGGTGGCGGCTGGGCGGCGGGCGACCTCGAGAGCCACGACACCGTCTGCCGGCGCCTCGCCCGCGACGGCGGGGTGAACGTCCTCGCGCTCGACTACCGCCGCTCGCCGGAGTTCCCCTTCCCCGCGGCGCTCGACGACACGGTGGCGGCTTGGCGAGCGCTCCCCGCTTGGGCGGCGGAGAACGGGTGGCCCAGCCCGCGCCATTGGGTCGGTGGCGACAGCGCAGGCGGCAACCTGTCGGCCGCGCTGTGTGTCCGCGCCGACATGCAGGGCTTCCCCCCGCCCGAGCGCCTCGTCCTCGCCTACCCCGGCCTCGACTTTCGGCGCGACACCGCGTCCCATGCTCAGTTCGCCCGCGGCTACCTGCTCGACGCAGCCGGGATCGACGTCTACGAGCGGTGGTACGGGATCCCGTCCAAGACCGACCCGCTCGCCTCCCCCGGCGCGGCGCCGATCGCGTTCCCACCGGCGATCGTGCTGACGGCCGGCTTCGACCCCCTGCGGGACGAGGGCGAGGCGTTCGCCGCGCGCGTGCCGGGCAGCGTGCACCTCGACGCGGCCGACATGGTGCACGGGTTCCTGCATTTCGACGCGATCTCCCGCTCCGCCGCGACGTGGATCGCCCACTGGACCGATGCCGTCGCGGCTTGGTCCGAGCCGGAGACCGCGTGAGCCTGCACGTCTACCAACAGCTCCCCACGCGCACCGACTTCGCCGAGGCGGTGGACCCGGCGTCGTACCAGCCCGTCCCTGCGGGCTGGGTGATCGTGATCGCCGACGTGCAAGGATCGACGCAGGCGATCGAGGCCGGACGCTACCGCGACGTCAACCGTGTGGGGGCGATGGTGATCGCCGCGGCGAAGAACGCGCTGGGCACGCTCGACTTCCCGTGGGTGTTCGGCGGCGACGGCGCGACCCTCGTGCTGCCCGCAGCCCAAGCGGCGGCCATCGAGGCCCCGTTGCGCGGGGTGGTCGCGTTGGCCGCCGAGGGCTTCGGGCTCACGCTGCGGGTGGGCACGGCGGTCGTCGGTGAGGGGGACGACCTCGGCATGGCCCGGTATGCGCTCGCGGGCGGGCTCGCGCAGCCGTTGCTCCGCGGATCGCGCCTGCTCCAGGCCGAAGCCGCGCTCAAGGCCGGCGCGCTGCCGTGGCTGTCGGCGGGCGACCCCGCCGCGGCCTCGCTCGACGGCCTGTCGTGCCGATGGCAACCCGTACAGAGCCAACGCGGCCAGTTCGTCAGCGTGCTGTGCGAGGCCGACGACGTGGAGGCGTACCGCGACGTCCTCGACGCGGTGCGCACCACCCAAGGGGAGCCGCCGTGGCCGTTGGACGCCGCGACGATGCGCTACCACACGATCCCCGAGTGCCTCGCCGACGAGCGCCGGTACCACGGCCCCGTCGCGGGCTGGGCGTGGCTTCGACGCGTCGCCGAGATCGTGATCGCGGTGGCGATCTTCGGCTGGGGCGTGCCGTCGATGGGGCTCGTCCCCTCCTCGTACCGCGGGGGCATGGTCACCCACACCGACCGGCGCAAGTTCGACGGGGTGCTGCGCATGGTGCTCGACCTCGACGTCGACGAAGAGCGGACGCTGTGCGACGTCCTCGACCGCCTGCGCGCCGCGGGTCGTCTTCGCTTCGGGCTGGCGCGGTCCTCGCACGCGATGATGACCTGCCTCGTCGACACCCTCGACGAAGGCGGCCACGTCCACTTCCTCGACGGTTGCGACGGCGGCTACGCGCTGGCGGCGCGCGCGCTCAAGGCCGGTTCGCGCGGCGGGTCGTGGTAGGGTCTCGGGCGAAAACGACGTCCAAGTCTCGGAGTTTGCATGCCTCGCCCGCACCGATCGATCCCCCTCCTCGCCCTGCTCCTCACGGCCTGCGGGCAGAAGGACGGCGCGCCCGTCGACGGCGGGACCGACACCGCCGACGACACCGCACCGGCCACCGAGACCGACGTGGCGGGCACCGACACCCCGGACACCCCGGACACCGAGGTCGCATGCGACCCGCTCGCGTGTCCGCCCGCGCCGGCGCCCACCTGCGCCGACGCGACCACCGTGTCCACGCTGACCCCCGCGTGCGTCGAGGGGGCGTGCGGGTTCACCGAAGCCCTCTCGGCGTGCCTGACGTTCGAGGGCTGCGACGACGGCGCCTGCGCGCCCCTCGCGCTGTGCGACATCGACTTCGACGCGGCGGCCGACCTCGCGACGATCACGGAGCTCACCCTCGGCGGCGGCGCGACGGCCGACGACGCGTGCTGTGAGGACTTCACGGGCGACGGGATCATCGACAACCGGCTGGGCACGCTGAACGACTCGCTCGGGTCGCTCGCCGGACTCGCCGACGCGAACGTGCTCCTCGCCGAAGCGATGGCGACGGGGAACCCGCTGTGGTCGGTGCTCGTGAGCCCGCCCGACCCCGCGGCGCCGTCGACGGTGCAGATCGACGTCGTGCGCTCGCTGTTCGCCGACGCCGACGTCACCGCTTGGCAGTCGGGGGGCGCGTCGATGGTCGGCCTCGCCACCGACGCCGGGCCCAGCGGGACGTACGCGCCCACGAGCCGGCTGTTGGGCACGGTCAGCCCGTCCGGGGAGGTCGACGCGACGGGCACCGTGACGTTCGCGCTGCCGTTCGTCGGCTTGCTGCTCGATGTGCCGATCACGAGCGTGCACCTTCAAGGCAGCCTGTTGCTCAACCCGCCGCCGTTCTCGACCGTCCTCGGCGGCAACGCTGGGCGCGGCGCCGCGCTCGCGGGGGTCGTCCGGCAAACCGACTTCTGGGATGCCCAGAACCGCGCGTTCGCCGACACGTGCGCGTGCGCGGTGGTCAACAGCGTGTCGGGGCTGCTGCTCGACGCGACGGGGCGCTGCAACCCTGTGAACACCGTGGGCTGTGTCGGGCCCGAATCGACGGTGTGCCAAGGGTACGCGTCGTCGTGCGCGCTGCTGCGGTCGCTCGTCTCGGCCGACGTCGACACCGACGGGAACGGCACGCCCGACGCGTTCTCGACGGGGTGGTGGCTGACCGCGCGGACCGCCGCGTCGTTCGCGATCGACGCGTGCATGCCCTGAGCGGTCGACCTAGGCCAACGGCAGCCGCAGGGTGGCGACGGTGCCCACGCCGACGGTGGACCGCAGGCTGATCGTCCCGCCCATCCGAGCGACGAGGCCGTGGACGACGGAGAGGCCGAGGCCTGCGCCATCGAACGGCCGCGCGACGCCGCCCTCGCCTTGCTCGAACGGCAGGAACACGCGCGCGAGGCGGTCGGCAGGGATGCCGACGCCGGTGTCGTGGACGCGCATCACCAGCGCGTCGGGCTCACCGTCCACATCGACGCCGACCCCGCCCGCGCGCGTGAACCGCAGCGCGTTGGAGAGCAGCGCCATCAGCACCTGACGCAGCCGCGCGGGGTCGCCGACGACCTGGGCGGGCGCGCCGGGCCCGACGTCGACGCGGAGCTGCAGGCCGCGCTGACGGGCGTCGATCGCGAACAAGCCGGCGACCTGGTGCGCGACGGCGGCGGGGCCGAAGGGGGCTTGTTGCAACGCCACGCGGTCGAGGCCGAGGTCGGCGACGGTCAGCACGTCCTCGACGACGCGGGTGAGCGACTCGGCGGCGCGCAGCATCAACGCGAGGGTCTCCTGGGCGGCGGCGTCGGGCAGCGTGTCGTGCAACATCGCGCCGAGCCCGAGGATGCCGTGCAGCGGCGTCCGGAGCTCGTGGCTCATCACGCGCAGGAAATCCTGTTTGGACGCCATCGCACGCTCGGCCAGCGCACGCGCGGCCTCCCGCTCCTGCGCGAACACGGCGGCGGCGACGCGGTTCGCGGCGAGCGCGACGATCGCCTGAAACACCTCGACGTGGTGGGGCGTAAAGAACCCGGGCTTGGTGTGCTCGCTGTCGAGGACGCCGATCACGCGACCCTGGTGGTGGATCGGCACGGCGAGCTCCGAGGCGCGCGCCGCGTCGTCGACGATGTAGCGGGCGTCGGCGGCGGTGTCGGCGACGCAGACGACCTCGCCCGTGGCGGCGACGTGACCGACGAGGCCCCGGCCGAGCGGGATCTCGATCGGGGCGTCGATCACCTGCCCTTGGGGGTTCTTCGGGCCGTAGGCCGCGCGCTGGACGCAGACGCCGCGATCGGCGTCGACGAGGTAGACGACGCAATCCTCGAGGTCGAGCCAGGCGATCGCCTCATGGGCGACGGCCCAGAGCACGGCGTGCAGGTCTTCGGCTTGGCTGAGCGCGAGCGCGAGGCGCGTCAGGGCTTCGCCGGAACGCTGATGGACGGTGGACATGCCGGGTACCGAACACGGGGCGGGCGAACGGGCAAGGGGGCGGGCGGGTCAGGTCGACCGGGCCCCACCGGCGGTGGCGAGCAGGCGCGCGACGACGTCGCGAACGATCGCGCGGTCGGCTTCCGAGAGGGCGGTCCAGCCGCGGAGCACCGCGGCGGGATGCGGGAGGTTCGGCTCACGGAGCAACGCCGCGGGCGCCACGTCGAGGACCTCGGCGATGCGGGGCAGCGTGCTGAGGTCGGGGAGCACAGCGCCCGTCTCGATCCGGCAGATCGCCTCGGGCGTCATCCCGGCGCGCTCGGCGACCTGTCGTTGTGTCAGCGACTGCGCCTTGCGGTAGGTGCGGATGGTTTTGCCAACCTCCAGCAGGATCGGAAGCGCGCGTTCTCGGTGCATCGCCATGACGAACGTCCTCATCGACCGCCGTTGCGCACGGCAGAACCGCTGTATCGCACACCCCGGCGACTGGCATGCTCACGGGTCGCCCAGCGCGGGCGGTCGGGTCACGGGACGGGGCGGAGCAGACGGAAGCCGAGGTCGCTGTAGCGGCTCGTAGGGTCAGCGCCGTTGCGGTCCGCGACGCGAGCGCCCCTGGCGTCGTTCAGCCAACAGCCACCGCGGACGACGCGGCAAGGCCCAGCCGATGGGCCAAGGGGGTCCGTCACCGACGCGCTGCCATCGTCGACGCTCCAGTCCCCTACCCACTCCGCCACATTGCCCGTCATGTCGCACAGGCCGTACCCGTTGCGCGACTTCCCACACACCGGGTGCGTCGTCTCGGCACTGTTGTCCCAGTACCAACCCACCGCGCCGACCTCGTTCGACCCCGCGTACGCAAACTCCTGCCCGCCGCGCGCCGCCCGCTCCCACTCGGCCTCCGTGGGCATGCGGTAGGTCACCCCATCCCGCGCGCTCACCTTCGCGACGAACGCCTGCACGTCGTCCCACGACACTTTCTCGACCGGGCAACGGCTGCCGCACGTCTTGAACCACGACGGGTTGCTCCCCATCACCGCCCGCCACTCCCCCTGCGTCACCTCGTGCTCCATCAGGTAGTACGCCTTCGTCAGCGTCACCGTATGCGGCGTCTCGTCGGAGTCGCACCCACCCGCCACGTCGTCGCGACCGGGCTTGCAGCCCATCGTGAACGTGCCCGCCGGGATCAGGCGGAACGTGCCGAGCGTGGGGCTGGCCCAGGTGGGGGTGGGTATGGGCTCGGCCAGGGCTGGGGCGGCGAGGCAGAGGCACGCGGCAACGGCGAGCGCCCCCCACCCGGATGCGACGCCGTTCGCGCGGCTGAACCCCGTCCCGCCCACCCGGCCTCCGCCGCCGTCCCCGCTCCGGCTACCGCCTGCGCGCGGGCCGGGGCTACGGCCGGCTGGGCGGGGCGCGCCGTGGGTCGGGGCGAGCCAAGGGAACAAGGGTTCAAGCGTCAAGGGACGGACCTGACGAGACGAAAGCCGAGGCGGTCGTTGCGGTACGCAGGGCCGTCGCCGCTGCGGTTCGCGACGCGAGCGCGCCTCGCGCCGCTGATCCAACTGCCACCGCGGTTGACGCGGTCCGACCCAGCCGATGGCCCACGCGG
>JBJONI010000135.1:0-6223 GCA_046051915.1 Pseudomonadota bacterium | reverse complement strand
GGGTGCCGTCGGCGGCCGCCTGGGCGTGGAAACGCTCGATCAAGCTTGCGACCCAGGGGCTCTCGCCGGTGATGTCGACGTAGTCTGTGCGCTGCGCGACGCAGGCGGCCACCAGCTTGTCGCCGTGGCGCGCGAACGGTCCCGCTGTGGTGAGCACGACGCGCGTGCTCGCCGCGAGCTCCGCCAGCGCCGCGTCATCTTGGCCGTCCGCGACGACGATGCCGGGCACCACGGGCAGGGACTGCGCGATCGCTTCGAGCTTCGCACGGTCACGGCCTCCGATCGCCCAGCGCAGTCCGGGGGACGCGATCGCGGCCACGCGCTCCGCCGCTTGGCGGCCGGTAAAGCCGGTGGCGCCGTAGACGATCAGATCGTAGCTTCGCATCAGGAATCCTCGCTGTCGTAGGGGATATCGACCCGCTCGGGGCGGCCCGACGCGTCATGGGTGAAGTGCCACCATTCGGTGTCGTACGGCGAGAACCCATGCCTTGCCATGGACGCCCGCAGGCGCATCCGCTCGCGGTGCCAGGCGGCACCCTGCGCGTCGGTGCGGTCGGCGAAGTACAGCGCGTGGCTGCTCGGGTGAAACGCGTCGAACGCGGTCCCCATCGCGAGGGGGGTGCCTGTCGCTCGGTCACACAGCGTGAGGTCGACCGCGACGCCGAGGTTGTGAAGGGAGCGGCGCGCGATGTAGCCGTCGTCGATCAACCAGCCTTGGCCTGTGTCTTCTGCCCACGCGACAAGCGCGTCCGTGGCACGCACGGGGCGGTAGGCATCGTAGATGAGCAGGCCGAGCCCTTCGTCCGCGAGCGCCGCGGTGACGTCCGCGAGCGCCCGTCCGGCTGCCTCTCGAAGCCACGCGCCGGGCCGACCGTACCCGGGAAGGGGGCGCCCCGTGACGTTGGCCTCGCTGGCGTAGGCGATGTCGAACCACAGGCCGGGGACGCTCTGAAGGTCGATGAAGCCCGTCGGCGGTGCCATCAGCCGTGGTCCTTCTTGATCGGGATCTGGAACCGTTGGATGTAGCGGGCGTAGGCCGCGTGAATGGCGTCGGCGTCCAACCCGTACATTTTTGCCGAGTAGACGTGCTTGCCGAGCTCGTCGTCCCGTTTGGCGGCGAGCGCGGCATCGAGCAAGGCGTCGTGGTCGGGGGGGTCCTCGAGGTCGAAGTGGCGGACGATGTCCTTGACGACGCCCTTGGGGTCTTGGAGCAGGTCGCGGAAGCCCACATGGTAAAAGCGAGCCGGGTCGTGGCGATCCATCGCGTCCATCGCCCGTTCGACGCCTTGGAGGAAGCGTTGGGTCACGAGGGCCCCGAGCGCGTGCGGATCGAAGGTTCCGTACAGCATCCGCCGCGTGAGCGACATCAGGCTGCAGTAGGAGGCGATGCTGGCGACGGGATCGCGGTGGGTCCACACGATGCAACCGTCGGGGAACACGTCGAGCAAGGGATCGACGAACCACAGGTGTTCGGGACACTTGAGGAGCAGGGTCTGGGCAGGGTCGTGCGCGAGAAGGACTTGCAGCCAGGTGCGGTATTCGCGGTAGGCGTAGGTCATGTCGGTGTCGAGAAGCCAACGCCCGTAGTCTTCGAGCCCGGTCTGGATGTCCCAGTTGAGCACCGCGAAGCTGTTGCAGAACAGGTACCAGCACTCCTCGAGGCTCGTGGGGGTGACGTGATGCACCGCGCCCATTTCTGGCGCGACGAGGTAGCCGAGCCTGAGGATCGTCTGGGCGGTCCGCATCCGGATCTTCTCATCGCGGGCGCGGTCGGCGTGCTGGGGGAGCGGCGTCGTGAGCTGCCAGAAGGGTAGGCCTCGGCGGCCGGGGACAGCCCCGAGGAGGTTCTGCACGAGGGTCGTGCCGGACCGCGGAAAGCCGAGGACAAAGACGGGCTTCTGGACCGGGATCTCAACGACTTCGGGGTGGTGCTTGAGGTGTTCCGTCAGCTCAAGGCGCTGGACGAGGGCCTTGCGGTACGTCTCCCGGATGAACACGCGCGCGAGGTTCGTGATCGGCACCTTGCGCGCATTCTCGAGGATGATCGACATCCCTTCTTCGTAGCGAGGATCGCCATAGTCGCGCAGTCCGGTCGCGCGCTCGGCACCGCGGCGCAGGCTGTCGGCCTCGATGGTCGTCAGGCCGAGCATCGGCCCGAACGCGCCCGCCAGCGCGTCGAGCGCTTGGACGGGGAGCGAATAGCTTCTGCGCTGCACGGTCAGTTCGCGGGACAAGGGCCCTCCGGCGTGCGGACCGTAACGCCCGCTGCGCTCGGTGACCGCTGGCGACGGAAGCGGGGACCGTGTCGCAAGTGTTGGAGGTGGCGCGGCGGGTTAGCCGGGCGCGGGAGGCTGCATGACGGGCTTGGCGATGCTGTGGGTGATGGGCGTGGCCCACGCGGGCGCTTGCGACGGCTTCCTCGCCCGCATCGGCGTGGCGAAGGGCGACGACCTCGTCAACGCATGGTCGGGCTTGGCGGGATGCAATGCCGACCAGGCGGCGGAGGCCTTCCCGAGGTTCCTTCTCGCCAGCGGCGACTACGGAACGCTGAAGAAGCTGCTGCTCAAGGGCATGGAGCGCGAGGCCTACCGCGCGGTCGCCGACGCGGTGCAACAGGTTCCGATCGACGTCCGTTCGGCCGTCGTCGAAGAGATCGGTGGCGCTTGTGGCGACAAGGCGTCGGTCGTCAAGTTCTTCACGGTCGCGTACGGGTCCGCCCGGGCCGCGTCGTTCAACGCCTGGCAACCTGCGTTGGAGGCATGCAAAGCGGCACCCTTTTCGGCGTGGCTTCACGAGACCATCGCCGCGCCCCCCCGGGGAGACTTCCAGGAGAAGTATGCGGTGCTCCTGCACGTCCTCGCGCGTACCGAGCGGGCGGACGGGCTGCCGGTGCTGGAAGCGGCGGCGATCACGGCGGCCGGATCGGAGGGGCCCCTTGGCGCGATCCTCGAAGCCATGCAGCGGGCGACGCAGCTGCCGGGCATTGGCGCCCGTCAGGACCCAGCGCTTCGCGACACGATCGGGGCGTCGTTGGTCCGCGTGGCCGAGGCGGCACCTCCGGGCGCTGTGAGCCGCGTGGCCGAGCGGCTGGTCAACCTCGGTCGAGAAGATCTCGCCGCTGCGCTGTTGCCGCGACTCTACCCCGACCGCGCCACGCCTTCTGGCGGCTTCCGATGGGCGGCCGCCGCGGCGGAGATCTGCGACGACGACGTCGTTTTGCACTACACGTCGTGGGTCGAGGCCCCCACCCGTTGGTCGGTGATGCAGGGCGCGACCACCGCCTTGCAAGGGCAAAACCCGAAGCTCAAGTGCGGCGCGGTCGACTGGCCCGTATTTGCCACCGAGGCGCCTGTCGCGGCAGAGGACGAGGTGTCCGACTGGCTGGCCCGTCTGGCCGAGCGGCCGGAGCTCGCGGGCAAGTCGATCAAGCTCAAGTCGGAGAAGGTCGACGTCCCCTGAACGAGGAGGCCTCATGACGCAGCCAGCCGAACGTCCCACGCTTGATGCAGACGGCATCGCCCGCCTCGACGCCCTGGTGGAGGCGGGCATCGCGCGGCGTGGCGGTTCTGTCGTGTGGTCCTCGGACCGTCGCGGCGCCGTCGCCACCGGTCTCGATGGAGGACCCCGCACGCTACCGATCCTCGACCTGCGGGAGACCTGTGTTCGGATGCCCGAGGCAACCTGGCGAACGACCGTGGCCCACTTTTTGCGGGTCCACCTCGCTCCGCCCGACCGCGAGGCCCTCGACCCCGCCGACTTTGGCGCGGTGCGCGAGAAGCTGCGGCTCCGGCTTTGGCCAAGGCAGGGGGAAGGCCTGCCGCCCGACACGGTGGGTCTGCCGGTGATGCCGGGGGTCGACGCCTTGCTGGTGGTGGACCACCCCGACCGTGCGGAAGCGGTCCGGCCCGTCCAGTTCGAGGCGTGGGGACTCGCGCTGCCCGACGTGCTGGGTCTGGCGCTTGGCGGCACGCTCAACGAGGACGTGAAGCCGGAGACGGTCGCCACCGAGGATGGCTTGCGGCTGGTCGTCTTTGAATCCACCTCGATCTACACGTCCACCTTCCCGCTCGCGCTCGAGCGCTTCGTCGTCGCTCCCGCGGGTGCGATCGTGGTCGTCCCGCACCGCCACCTCGCGATGATCCATGTGCTCGAAGACGAGCGCGCGATCGAGGCGATGTACCGTCTGTGGGCCATCGCCCAGGAAGCGGCCGAGGAAGCCGGCGACGCGGCGTTGAGTCGCGACGTGTACTGGTGGACGCCGGGGCGCTTCACCCGCATCGAGGTCCGTGAGTCGGTCCCCCCGCACGGCGTCGACGCGGAGTCGGGGTTGGCGCTGCTGCCGCCGCCCGAGATGCTCGACGCGCTCAAACGGTTGCTGGACCGCGACGCATGACCGCCGTGTTCGCTTGGTCGGATCCCTCGGTGGTTGACTGGTGCGAACCGAACGGCGTGGTCGTGCCGTGGATCGCCGAGTTCCACAACACGTGGACGAGCCTGCCGATGGCGGCGCTTGGGTTCTACGGCGCGTGGCGCTCGTGGCGCTCGGGAGACGACACGCGGTTCGCCGTCGGGTTTGCCGGGCTCGGGGTCGTTGGGTTGGGCTCGGCGGCCTTTCACGGGACGTTGCTGCGCGGCCCGCAGGCCCTCGACGAGCTGCCGATGGTGTGGCTCGGACTTGTCGGCGTCTGGATGGTGCTCGCTCGGGCCGCGCCGCGCGGAAGGCTGGGTTGGGTCGCCTGGGCGTTTTTGGCCTATGCGGTCGGTTTTACCGTGTTGTACGCGACGGCGCCGTCGTACTTTGAGGTGTTCCTCGCCAGCTACGCCGGGCTCGTCGCCTGGATGACGCTCGCGTCGGTCCGGTGGAGCCGAGCGCCAGAGGCGGACGCCGAAGCGCCGCGGCTGCTCGTCGGCGCCGGCGTAGGGTATTTGGGGGCGCTGGCCTTTTTCTGGGTCCCCGAACACGTGCTGCTCGGGTGCGACCACCCCCTGCAGGCCCTGCCGCTCCACGGGCTGTGGCACCTCGCGGCCGGCTACGGGACGTGGCTGTGGTTTCACTTCGCGCGCGTCGACAGGGCCGTGGCCACGGCACGACCGCTGCAGTGGCGCGGTTGGTGGGTCCCCGGCACCTAGCGCGATCGCCGGTCACGCGATCGCGCGGTGGAGGTCCTCCATCGCAGCCTTGCAGTCGCCGTACAGCATGGCCGTGTTGTCCCGGAGGAACAGCGGGTTGTCGATGCCGGCGTAGCCCGATCCCTTGCCGCGCTTGACCACGACGACACGCGCCGCCTTCCAGACCTGCAGCACTGGCATACCGGCGATCGGACTGCTTGGGTCGTCCTCTGCGGCGGGGTTGACGATGTCGTTGGCGCCGAGGACCAGCACGACGTCGGTCGACGGGAAGTCGGGCTGAATCTCGTCAAGCTCCAGCACGTCGGCGTACGCCACGCCCGCCTCGGCGAGCAGCACGTTCATGTGCCCAGGCAGGCGACCCGCCACCGGGTGGATGGCGTAGCGCACCCGCGCTCCCCCGCGCGTCAACGTGTCCGCGACCGCGCGGACGGCCGATTGGGCGCGCGCGACGGCCATGCCGTAGCCGGGCACGATGACGACGTTCTTGGCGCCTTTAAGCCATCCCGCCAAGGCCTCGCTGGAGGTCTCGATGGGGTCGTGGGTCGGACCTGGGGCGGCGGTCGCTTTGGCCGAGGGCGTCGCGCCAAAACCGCCGAACACCACGCTCAGGATCGAGCGGTTCATCGCGCGGCACATGATGATCGAGAGGATCGCGCCCGAGGAGCCGACCAGCGCGCCGGTGATGATCAGCAGGTCGTTCCCGAGCATGAAGCCGGCCGCCGAAGCGGTCCACCCGGAGTAGCTGTTGAGCAGGCTGACCACGACGGGCATGTCGGCCCCGCCGATTGCGAGCACCAAGTGGGCGCCGAGCACGCCGGCGACGCCGGTCGCGACAAGGAGCGCGAACGTGCCGATCGCGCCGCCGCCGACGGCGAGCAGGCCGAGCACGGCGATCGCCAGCAGAAGGCCAACGTTGATGCCGTGCCGCGCGGGCAGGAGCAACGGCGCGCCCGAGAACCTCCCGTCGAGCTTGCCCCAAGCGACCACCGAGCCGGTGAACGTCACGGCGCCGATCACGACGTCGGCGATCACTTCGACGGCGTGCAGCGTCGCCTCCGCGCCGGAAGCAGGGTGCAGCGGCGACCACCACGTG
>JBJONI010000134.1:0-3403 GCA_046051915.1 Pseudomonadota bacterium | reverse complement strand
ACCGGATCGAGGAAGGGTTGCTCGGCGTAGACGAACACGGCGTCGTACTGTGCCAGATCCGCCGCATCGGGAGAAGCCCCTTCGATCTCGTAGATGTCGACGTCAGGGATCCTGCCGTCGCTCGTCAAATTGATCTGGACGTCGAAGTTGTAGGTCCAGCTCGACGGGGTGCCAAGCACCAGCACGTTCTGGGCCAACGCATCGGAGGATACCGCCGACAACCATGCGAGGAGTCCAACGCGGCCGATCATCGAGCACCTCCGACCTGCGCTGCCGCCGAACGCCGCTTGCGCATCACCCAAGCCAAACCGGCCCACGCCCACCAAGCCCGGCCGCCCTGAGCACAGCCGACGACGGCGGTGCTCTGATCGTCCTCACCGCCGCCACGGACCTGGATGTCACAGACATCGCCCACGCCGTTCACGTCAAGGTCGACCTGATCCGCGTTCGGGAACCCACGGCAGTTGTCACACGCGTCGCCGATGCCGTCGTCATCCCGGTCCGCCTGTTCCCGCTCGCAGGCGGCAAGGCAACCGCCCGCACACGTCTCCTCGTCGCGGTCCGTCGTCTCCGGGTCGTCGTCGCAATCTGCCAGAGAGAGCGGCGCAACGAGCGGACAGACGTCGCAAACATCGCCGATGCCGTCGTTATCGCGATCGACCTGCTCGATGTTCCAAGCCTCTGGGCAGTTGTCGCAGGCATCGCCCACGCCGTCCCCGTCGGCATCCGCTTGCTCCGCGTTCGGCGTCGACGTGCAGTTGTCGCAGGCGTTGCCCACCTCATCGCCGTCAGCGTCCGACTGCGTCGGATTGTACCGGTCGTCGCAGTTGTCGCAAATGTTCCCGAACCCGTCGTTGTCGTTGTCGAGCTGCAGGGGGTTCGGGATCAACGGGCAATTGTCGCAGGCGTTGCCAACTTCGTCGAGGTCGACGTCACGCTGGAACACGAGCACCTGCTCGTTGGGCAGGAACTGAATCACCACGTTGTCGACGTACCGGCAGTTGTCGCACGCGTCCCCGAGCGCGTCGCCATCGGAGTTGGCCTGATCCGGGTTCGCCGTGATGCCGTCGACATCGCCCCGCACGAAGATGCCCGTGTCGGGCGCGTCCTCAGGGATCGCCGTGTCGACAGGCTCGTCGGAGTCGGTGGTGTACGGCGGATCAGCGTCGATCTCGTCCACGAGGCCGGGAGGGCAGTTGTCGCACGCGTCGCCCGTGGCGTCCGCGTCCACGTCAGCCTGATCGGGGTTGCCGATCTCCGGGCAGTTGTCGCACACGTCGCCCAGATCGTCGGTGTCGAGGTTGGACTGATCCGGATTGAAGTCCTCGGGGCAGTTGTCGCAGGCATCCCCGATCACGTCGAAGTCGACGTCCTCTTGGCCCGGATTGCTCACGATCAAGCAGTTGTCGCAGGCGTCGCCCACACCGTCCGGGCACATGCCGAAGCAATCGTTGTCGCTCTGCTGCATCGGGTTGTCGGCGGGCTCGGGCAACGTCGGACACAGGTCGCACTCGTCGCCGTGGTTGTCGCAATCGCCGTCACGCTGCTCGGGGTTGTAATCCTCCGGGCAGTTGTCACAGTACGCGTTGGCGGTGCCATAGCTCCCGGCAGGACGGAATGGGTCGATGACCGAAGCATCAAACACGATCTGCCGATGGAAGCTGAACCCGTCTTCATCCCCATCGGCAGCAGGGTCGCCTTGCGCGGGCGGGAGCACCGCGTCGTCCAAGATTGGCAACGTGCAGCCGAACAGGTCGTACTGGTAGTAATAGTCCTGGTTGTCCCAGCCTTGGTCGAGGAAGTACTGCTCGCAGATCGGGTCTTCGAGATCGACGGGGCCCTCATCGTCGTCGTCGATGGCGTTGCAGTTCACGTCCTGGTCCGCGATCGTGTTGAGGCAGACGGGAAGCACGCCAGCCGCCCACAACAAAGAGCTGACCAGCAGATGCTCGCCGTCCGTTTCGTCGGTCCAACCTCCGGGGAGCGCGAGGCTCGACACGGGGTTGAGGTTGAGCCCCACCACGTCGCCCTTCGTCGGGAAGGCCTTGAACGCCACCAAAGGCGCTCGAACGGTCGGCGTGCCCGTCGTCCACTGGGCGACGTCGACCCACTCCGAGACCAGCGTTCCCTGGTTGATCAGCGACAAGCCGTCCGCATGTTGGCTGAGCAGACCACCGTAGAACCGGGCCACCCCGAGCAGGGTCGGGTGCGCGACGTCGACAGGGAGAGAGAACAGCTGCGGCCCCGACTGAACCAGCACACCGTCGAAGGAAAACGGGCTGTAGTTCGCCGTGGCAAACCGGCCTTGAAGCGCGGTGGTGCCAGCGACAAACGCGTCACCGGCGAGGACGACCCCGCGACCGCTGTCGACGTAGTCGGCGAGCACATCCCCGAGCGCGACCGGATCGGCGAAGGCGGCCCCGTCGCTGTAGACCAACACCGATGCGTACGGCGCGAGTTGGGCCAACGTGGGCGTACCGGCTGCGACGTCGATCGAGCCCACCGTCTGCAGGCGCTGCGTGCCCTGCATCTGCCCGATGATGTCGCTCTGACCGCCAGGGGTCACCGACGCACCGAGAACCGCGACGTCCTGCGCCATCGCAGACGACGCGGCGAGCCAACCAACGAGTGGCGTCCAACGCTTGGCGTGCATGGAAAGGGTCCTCACGGCGTCGGCTCGGCAGACGGAGCGTCCGCGGGAGCCTCAAGGGGCGTCGTGCTCGGAGCGGGCGAGCCCGACTCCTCACGCTCGGAGAAATCGGGCGCGGGTTCGTCCGACGTCGGGCGCCGCCGCTCCGTAGGAGGAGGCACCGGCGCGGGCTTGGGCGCCACCGGGATGATCTCGTCGTTTTCTTCGAAGTTCTGGCGGCGCTCCTCGGCCTTCTTCTTCGCAGCGGCGTCGGCTTCGGCCTTGGCCTTGATCGCACGCCAATCGGGCGGCGAGGTGACCTTCACCGACTCGCCGTTCCACGGCAGCTTGGTGGACGCGCCGTACGAAGAGGGGGCCTTCGGATCCTCCGTCCGGAACTGACCGACGACGTGGAACTCGACGCGGCGGTTGACGGCGTACGCCTCCTCGGTATCCCCTTCGACCTTCGGCTTGACCTCGCCGTAGCCCTTGTACGAGATGCGGTCCGGCGAGACACCGTCGAGGATGAGCTGCTTGAAGATCGACTCGGCACGGTTCTTCGACAGCTCGTAGTTGTGGTCGAAGTCGCCCTCGGCCGACGCATGGCCTTCGATCACCACGTGCTTGATGCGGTAGTCGTCGTTGATGATGTCGGCGACCGCCGACAACGTCGGCAGCGATTCGGGCTTGATGTCCCACGTGTTGACGAAGAACTCGATCGGGTCGCGGATGACGATCTCGTCTTCCGTCTTGAAGACGCGCACCTCTTCGGGC
>JBJONI010000133.1:0-12769 GCA_046051915.1 Pseudomonadota bacterium | reverse complement strand
TGGAAGGTCAGATCGGCCAGATCGCCTACTCGGCGAGCAAGGGCGGGGTCCTCGCGATGGCGCTCCCTGCGGCGCGCGACCTGGCGTCGGTCAACGTGCGCGTGCTCACCATCTGCCCCGGCATCTTCGACACCCCGATGGTGGCGGGCCTTCCTGAGAAGGTGCGGGAGGCCCTCGCGGCCGGCGTGCCCAACCCGTCACGCCTTGGCATGCCGTCGGAGTACGCCGATCTCGCTTGGACGATCGCGCACAGCCCCTACCTGAACGGGGAGTCGATCCGCATCGACGGGGCGATTCGGCTCGCCCCTCGCTGACGTGACGCGGGGTTGACGGTCGCCGCGCCGCCGGTCATGGTCGGTCATGCGCGCTTCCGCCACGCTGCCTGCCGGGATGCACCTGTCTGCCGATGCGGACGGGATCACGCTGCGCTGGCCCGGCGACCTGACGCTCGGCGCGGCAGGTGGGCCGTGGGCACGCGTGGAGGTCGGGGGTGACCTGCGCCTCGACGCGATCGGAGCCGTCGCCGACGTGGTCGTTGGCGGGACGCTGTGGGTGCGAGGCGCGTTGGTGGCCCACCGCGTCGAGGCAGGGGCTGTCGAGGCCGACGAGGCTGCACTCACGGTCGACCGGCTCCAGGTCTCGGGCGTGTTCCGCTGTGCGCGTACGGAGCTGTCCGTCCAAGACGGCGGCGCGGCGGGTGTGGCGTTCGGGCCTGGGGCGCGCGGTGCGATGGGTCGGTGGGCCGGCCCACCGCCACGTCTGCCCTGTGCGGTGGAAGGGCCTTGGTCGAGGGGGACCCTCGCATCGACCCCGTCGGATCGCACAGCACCGGGTGCCCACCCGGTTTCGTCGGGTCCGCCGGCCGCGTCGAACGTCTCGCAGCATGGGGCTGGGGGCCCTCCTCGCTGGCCTGGGCTCGCGACGAGGGAGCTTCGCGGTGCACCGGCGTCGGCGGAGCAGCGCGCTCGGGTGGTGGCGCTATGCGCGACCCTCGGGCTTGACGCCGCGGCGGCGCTTGGGACGTCTGCCGGGACGACCGTGGACGTCGACACGGTGGTCCTGACGCTCCTCCGTGCCTACCGCGATGCACGGCGTGCGCCGCCGCCAACGTGGCTTCGCGACGCCCTCGGGTGAGGTTGCCGGCCGTTCCGAGCGGCTCCGGCACGCTTCACGACGTCAGTTCTGCGCGTTGACGTCGGCTGTGGTGCAGACCAACTGTCCGAGCCCTTCGCCTTCGACGTAGCCAGCGACGCAGACCGTCTCCTGGTCGATCGCCTCGACGCGGACGGCCGTGCCGTCGGGGCTCAGCGCGACCTCGCCCGACGCCGGCACCCACATCGCGAAGCTGCCGTCGAGACCGAACACGGACGCGTCCGCTTCCAACGGACCCGAAGGCGGCGGCGCGGGGATGGTGGGCATCGGAACGCTGGCGAGCAGCCCGTCCCCGGTGCTGAGCACCGCGACCTCGGTCCCGTCGAGCCGTAGCGAGAAGGTGTCGCCGGCAGCGGCCTCGACCGGGGCCACGAACGTCGTCCCCTGGGTCGTCGCCGTCCACGTGCGGCCGCCCTCGTCGACGAGGGTCACCTCCGCGCCCTCCGAGACCGCGCCGGGGAGCCCCACCCAGGTGGCGTAGCCGATGCCTTCGCCCAACCGCAGCGCGGCCGTCCAAGCGATCCCACCGTCGCCGAGAGACGCACCCGCAGCGTTCGGGACATCGGCGCCTCCGCTGCTGTCGGTGGCCTCGCTCGACGTCGCATCGTTGCAGGCAGCAGCGTTGACGGCGTACGTCCCGTCGAGGCACAGGTAGCCGGTCTCGTCGACGGCGCCGCATCCGAAGGCGGTGGCGACGGCAAGCAAGGCGCACGCGGACGTGGGGCGAGGGGTCATCGTTCCTCCGGCGGTTGGGCGGCGATCGCGACGGTCAAGCCGAAGCGGGCTGGCTGGGGGTCGTGGAGCGCTTCCTGCTCGAGCGCGACGGCTTCGTGGCGGAGGGCGGCGAACACGCGGTCGATCATCGGGCCCACATCCTCGGGGCGCGCGGCGAACGACCACGTCCTCGCGCCGGCACCGAGGCTGCCTCCGAGGAGGAACCGCTGGTGGACGCTGTCGGCCACGACCGACATCTGGTGGTTGATCGCGTCCACGCGCGCGCCGAGGTCCTCGGCGAGGTGCGAGCGGAATGTGCCGCTGAGCGCGAACGCGTCGCCGCTCGGTTCCACCCAGCCGACCTCGGCGAGGTGGGTGAGCACCCGGTCGACCTCTGGCGCGTCGAGGCCGGTGAGGCGCCCGAGTGCCTCCGGCGTTCGAGGCGCACCAAGCAGCGCGCCGGTGACGCGACGGATCGGCTCGACGCGGGTTTCGGGAGCGAAAAAGGCGTCGTTCATCGATCGGTTCAACGTCCCCGCGGTGCGCAGGCTGACGCCGAGCTTATCGGCGATTGCCGCCAGGTCTCGCGGGTGTCGTCGACGGTATTCGACGAAATAGGCGGTTCGGAGCAACTCGGTGAGGCGATCGAGGGGGAGTTGCACGCGGGCAGCGAGCCGGACGGCCGCATGGAGCAACGAGAACACCAACCGCGACGTCAACGCCTCGACGCGGGTGGCGTCGGGCGCTTCGGCGGTTTCAGGGGTTCGGAGTGAGCGCGTCACGTCGCCTCCAACGACGGTGTAGCACGGGTCCAACGGATCGGCAGGTTTTTGCCGAAATCGTCAGGGCGCGCCGTGTACGTCGGTGCCAACCTCGAACGACGAGAGTCGCCACGTGTTTCGAATGAGGTTGTTCGCGCGACCCAGCGTGACCAACACGCCCGACGTCGCCGTCGCGTTCGGTAGTTCTGCGGCGCCGATGTCGGCGTTCTTGATGCACGCGTTGGGGTAGTGTGCCGCGACATCGTTCAGGGTTCCCGGGGCGCCCTGGGCGGCACCGAAGTCGGCGTCGGGCAGGATGCGCAGCTCGGGGTTGTCGGGGCGGAACAGACCACCGACGGCGGTGAACTTCGCGGCGCTGCGGAGGACGACCCACCGGGATCCGCCACCTGAGGTGGTCGTCGGCGTGCCGAGGTTGCTGAACGCCACGTTGACGTAGCTGTAGGCGATGCCGTCACAGGCAAGGTCGACGAGCAGCCCAATCTCGGGCCCCGTGAGGTCACTGCCGTTGATCTTCGTGGCTTCGATCGCGAACGAAGCGATGTCGGAGAGGGGGCGACCGTCGTAATGGCCGAACCCGAGGATCGCCCGATTGCCCGTCCCGGGCCCATTGTAGGCGCCGACGGGCTGGCTCGCGGTCGCACGCGTCGAGAGCAGGATCGTCCCGCCGGCCGACGTCGGTGGGGGCGCGCTCGCCTCGTTCACCGACCAGTCGCACGCGGTGGCGAGACCGACGCCGGAAGGTGCAGGGCAGGCGGGCGCAGGCGGCTCCGGCGTGTCCGTCTCCGGCGTGTCCGCGGCCGCCGTCTCCTCGATGGGGGGCGTGCCGGTCTCCTCGGTGTCGGGCGTGTCGACGGGCGGCGTCGGAGGCTCAAACGGGGGAGGAAGGTCCTTGGACGGGCCGCATGCGGCGACGAGCGTGACGATCAAGGGGAGCAGGACGGGGCGCATGCGAACTCCGGCGAGGCTGACGCCCCGATGGGCCCCACGATAACGGGCGGCCGGGGGGGTTGCATGAACGAGCCGACGTGGGGCCGCGTGCCGTTGACGTTGCAGCCGATCGGGGTGGTCCGTTCGCCCTACCGAGAGAGGTTCGGGACGCCCCGGCAGGCAACGGTCGCCGCGGGGAGCGCGACGGGGCAGGCTGAGGAGGCCACCCTCGAGCTCTTCGGGGATCGGGTGCCGCCCGACATCCTCCGCGACCTCGACGGGTTCAGCCACCTGTGGGCGATCGTCTGGTTCGATCGGAACGAGGGGTGGCGGCCGACGGTCACCCCAACGCGCGGCCCCCGGAAGAAGCGCGGCTTGTTCTCCACACGCTCGCCGCATCGACCGTGCCCGATCGGTCTGAGCGCCCTGCGAATCGTCGCGGTGGAGGGCCTGACGGTCCGGGTGCTCGGCGTGGACCTCTTGGACGGCACGCCGCTGCTCGACATCAAGCCGTACGTCCCCTACGCGGATGCGTTCCCCGACGCGGCGATCGGCTGGCTCGCCGAGGTCGCGGGACCCGACGACGGCCCCGACCGCGCCACCCGGACGCCCGGCCGACATCGGCGCACTCCGGCGGAGACCGTGTCGTCGGATCCAGGCGCCACGGACCCCGCAAAGACCACCCCCTGAGACGGGTTTTCGGGCCACGGCACCGGGTGACGCGCAACGTACCGGTGGATGTGTTAGACTCCAACGGAATCGTCGAAACAGGAGGCTCCCTTGCTGAGCAAGCCTTGGACGCGTTGGATCCACGGCGCGGCGTTGGCCGCGATCGTCCTCTCCGGTGCGGGCTGTCGGAACGTCCTCGGCGACGACAAATCCGACGTCGTCGTCGTGCTGCCGGGCGATTCGGATAGCCCCGACCCCGATGTGCCCGACGACGACGAAGACGGCTACCTCGCGGAAGTCGACTGCAACGACCTCGACGCCTCCGTCAACCCCGGCGTTGCGGAAGTCCCGTACGACGGCGTCGACAACGACTGCAATGCGGCCACCCTCGACGACGATCTCGACCAAGACGGCGTGGGGCGCATCGATGATTGCGACGACCAAGACCCGCTCCGCTACCCAGGCGCCATCGAAGCCTGCGATGGGGTCGACAACGACTGCAACACGCTGGTCGACGACGCCGCGGGCGACCTCTGGTACGTCGATGGCGACGGCGACGGCTACGGCGTCGATGGTCAGACCGTGCAGGGCTGCACCGTGGGCTTGGGCCTTTCAGCGCTCGCGGGGGACTGCGACGACGCGGTCCGCGAGATTTTCCCAGGCGCTCCGGAGCGGTGCAACGGCCTCGACGACGACTGCAACGCGTCGGTCGACGACAACGCCGCGGACGCGCTGACCTGGCACCCCGACGCCGACGGGGACGGCTACGGCGATCCCGCCTCGGTCCGGTTCGACTGTGCAGCCGGCACGGGCGAGACGCTCGACGCGACCGACTGCAACGACGCGGACGCGACGATCCGCCCCAGCGGGATCGAGCTGTGCAACAGCGTCGATGACGACTGCAACGGCACCGTCGACGACAACGCCGCGGATGCGGTCGCGTTTTACGCAGATGGCGACGATGACGGCTATGGCGACTTCAACCAGCGCATCTTCGCATGCAACGGCTCGCTCGGCGTCATCGACCTCCCCGGCGACTGCGACGACACGCGGGCGAACGTCTCGCCCACGGCCGCCGAGATTTGTGACGGCCTCGACAACGACTGCGACACCTTCGTCGACGAAGCGGGCGCGACGGGCGGCGTGACGTTCTACCGGGACGGGGACGCCGACGGACGCGGCAACGCAGCCGGGGGCACGATCGAGGCTTGCGCGGCCCCGTCGGGCTACGCGGCGACCAACGACGATTGCGACGACCTCATCCCGACGATCTACCCGGGCGCGTTCGAGTACTGCGACGGCTTCGACAACGACTGTGACACCCAGATCGACGAAGGTGCGACGTCCAACGCGACTTGGTACCGCGACGTCGATGGCGATGGGTTCGGCCTGTCGAACGACACCGTGTCGGCCTGTGCCCGTCCGGTTGGCTACGCCCCGGCCCCGGGAGACTGCCTCGATACGGATCCGACGGTGCGGCCGGGTGGCACCGAGACCTGCAACGGCCTCGACGACGATTGCAATGGCCGCGTCGACGACGCCGCGCCTGGCCTCGGGGTGCCTTGGTACCTCGACGCCGACGCGGACGGTTACGGCTTCCCGCTGTTCGCGGTGACGGCGTGCGTGGCGCCCTCGGGCTTTGTCGCGGATCGCACCGACTGTGACGACCTGCGCCCGCAGACCAACCCGGGCGCACCCGAGCTGTGCGATGATCTCGACAACGACTGCGACCGGGCGATCGACGAGGACGCGATCGACCCTTCGGGCTGGTGGCGTGACGTGGACGGAGACGGCTTCGGCGACACCCGCGACGTGTCGTTCGCGTGCGATCGTCCTACCGGCTACGTCGGAAACTTCCTCGACTGTGATGATACAACGTCGTCGATTCGTCCAGGCACGTTCGAGACCTGCAACGGCCTTGACGATGATTGCGACACCCAGATCGACGAGGGCGCCTCGAACCCGCGCGGCTGGTACCGCGACACCGATGGGGATGGGTACGGCGATCCACTCGCGACCCTCAGCGCCTGCTCGCCGCCTGCCGGCTACGTCGCGTCGGCCGGAGACTGCAACGATGCGAGCGCGGCGATCAACCCCGGTGCCCTGGAGCGGTGCGGTGGTGGCGACGAGGACTGCGACGGTCGGACCGATGAGTCGGACGCGGCCGACGCCACCACGTTCTACGTCGACGCCGACACCGACGGCTTCGGCAACGTCAACCGTCCCCAGTCCGCGTGCCGTGCGCCGGCGGGTACGGTCGCGAATGCGTCGGACTGCGACGACAGCCGCGGTGCGATCAACCCGAACGCCGACGAGGTCTGCAACGGCCTCGACGATGACTGCGATGGTGGCGTCGACCTTGGGGCCACCGGATCGGGCCAATGGTTCGCAGACGCGGACGGCGACGGGTTCGGGGACCCCGCGGCCGCGGTCGGCGCGTGTTCTGCCCCGGCGGGCTACGTCTCGGACAGCAGCGACTGCGACGATACGACCACGCTCGTGAGCCCGGCTCGTTCGGAGACCTGCGATGGGCTCGACAACGACTGCACGGGTGTCGCCGACGACAACGCCCTCGACGCCGGTACGTACTACCGCGATCGCGACGCGGATGGCTACGGCGACCGGCTCGCGAGCCTGAGCGCCTGTGTGGCACCTGCGGGCTACGTGGCGAACCGCAACGATTGCGCCGACAACGACGACCTCCGCAACCCCGCGGCGGACGAGGTGTGCGACGGCGTCGACAACGACTGCGATGGCTCGGTCGATCAGGGCGCGATCAACGTCGGCGTCTATTACCGGGATGTCGACGGGGACTTCGTCGGTGACGCGGGCGACTCCTACGTCGGCTGCGCGTTGGCGGGCTATGTCACTGTCGCTGGCGACTGTGACGACACCTTGGCGACGGTCGCTCCGGGGCGGCCTGAGGCATGCAACGGCCGCGACGACGACTGCGATACCCAGATCGACGAGAACGCGACCACGGGCACGGTGTCGGTGTTCCGCGACGGCGACGGCGACGGCTACGGGTCGGGCGGGTCGGTCGCGGTGTGCGCCGGTACGGCGGGCTACGCGGCTGCTGGCGGGGACTGCGACGACCGCGCCACCAACATCTACCCGGGTGCGCCCGAGTTCTGCGACACGTTCGACAACGACTGCGACGGGCAGGTGGACGAGAACACCATCGCGAACGCGACGTGGTACGCCGACAACGATCTCGATGGGTTCGGCGACGCCACCGACAGCGTCGAGACGTGCACGCCGCCCGCCGGCTACGTGTCGTCGTCGACGGACTGCGATGACGCGAACGCCGCCGCCTACCCGGGTGCCGCCGAGCTGTGCGACGCCTTCGACAACGACTGCGACGGTCAGACCGATGAGTCGGCGACGAACGCGCCGATCTGGTACGCCGACATCGACGCGGACGGCTACGGTCGCGCAAGCCTGACCCAACGCGCCTGCACGGCCCCCTCGGGGTTCGTGTCGGATGCGACGGACTGCGACGACAACAGGCAGCAGAGCAACCCCGGCGCGCCGGAGATCTGCGACGGGCTCGACAACGACTGCGACCTGCTCGTCGATGACGGTGTCGTGAATGCGACCGCTTGGTACGCGGACGTCGATGGCGATGGCTACGGCTCGGGGACCGCGCTGTTCGCGTGCGGTGCGCCGTCCGGCTACGTCAGCAACGCCTCGGACTGCGACGACGGCTCGGCGCAGGTCCGGCCGGGTGGCATCGAGATCTGCGACGGCCGCGACGACGATTGCGATGGGCAGATCGACGAGTCTGCGATCAACCCTCGCACTTGGTACCGCGACGTCGACGGCGACAGCTGGGGCGACGTGAACGCCACCGCGTCCGCGTGCGCAGCCCCCACGGGCTACGCGGGTCGGGCCGGCGACTGCGACGACGGTCGCGCCTCCGATCGCCCAGGTGGTACGGAGGTCTGCGACGGCCGCGACAACGACTGCGACGCGGCGACGGACGAGGGCGCGGCAGACGCGGCGACCTGGTACGTCGACGCCGACGCCGACGGCTACGGCAACCCGCTCGGTGAGCGCGTCGCTTGCGCGGCGCCAGCGGGGACGGTCGCCAACGCACAGGACTGCGCCGACAACCTCGCGGCGGTCAATCCCGCCGCGTCGGAGACGTGCAACGGCCGGGATGACGATTGTGACGGGGCGGTGGACGACGCGGCCGTCGGGTCGGTGGTCTGGTACGCCGACGCCGATGACGACGGGTTTGGCAACGCCGCCTCCTCGCAATCGGCGTGCTTCCAGCCGTCGGGCTTCGTTCGCTCGGCGACGGACTGCAACGACGCGCGGAACACCGTGTACCCGGGCGCCAACGAGGTGTGTGACGGCTTCGACAACGACTGCGATCTGGCGGTCGATGAGGGCGCGGCGGGGGCCGGTACGTACTACGCGGACGCCGACGTCGATGGCTTCGGCGATCCCAACGTCTCGCGCGTGGCCTGTTCGGCCCCGGCTGGCTTTGTGGCCAATGCGTCGGACTGCAACGACGACGCCGTCGAGGCAAACCCGAACGGGACCGAGGTCTGCGACGACATCGACAACAACTGCGACGGCACGGTCGACAACAACGCGACCAACGCGGCGACGTACTACCGTGACGGCGACGGCGACGGCTTCGTCGACCTCCAGACCACGTTGGCTTCTTGCAAGGCCACGCCTGGCTACACCACGACGGTCACCGCCGATGACTGCGCCGACAACCTCGCGACCGTCTACCCGGGCGGCACCGAGACCTGTGACGGGCAAGACAACGACTGCAACGGCGCCGTGGACGATGGCGCGGTGTCGGTCGCCACTTGGTACCGCGACCTCGATGGCGACGGTTTCGGCGCCCCCGGCGTGTCGATCAACACGTGCTCGCCTCCTGCTGGCTACGTGCTGGATCGTCGCGACTGCAACGATGCGGCTTCGACCGTATTCCCCGGCGCCGCCGAGGTTTGCGACGGGGTGGATCAGGACTGCGACGGTGCGATTGACGACTCGGCGGTGGACGCGCTGACCTGGTACGCGGACGCGGACGCGGACGGGTACGGCGCAGGCGCGACCACACGCGCGTGCACCCTCCCGGTCGGCTACGCAGGTCGGGCAGGCGACTGCAACGACGCCGCGTCGGGCGTGTACCCGACGGCGGTCGAGACGTGCGACAGCGTCGACCAAGACTGCGATGGCGTCGTGGACGACAACGCCTCTGGGGCGGCGACTTGGTACCGGGACGCCGACGTGGACGGCTTCGGCAACCCCGACTTCGGTCTCCGCGCCTGCACGCAGCCGATTGGGTTCGTTGCGGAAGGCTCCGATTGTGCGGACGCTGTCGCGACCATCGCGCCTGGAAAGCCTGAGCTGTGCGACGGCCTCGACAACGACTGCGACACCTTGGTCGATGAGGGCGTCACGAACCAGACCCGGTTCTACGTCGACGGGGACGCGGACCAGTACGGCGGACCGAGCAACAGCGTCTTGGCCTGCGTCAACCCCGGTGGCTACCTGACGGTGGGTGGCGACTGCAACGACGCGGTCTCCTCGATCAACCCGGGCGCGCCTGAGTACTGCGACAGCATCGACAACAACTGCAACGGCCTCGTGGACGACGGCGCTGCGGTCGATGCGCTGACCTGGTACGCGGACGCGGACGCGGACCTGTATGGCAACAGCGCCGTGTCGCTGCCGGCGTGTACGAAGCCGTCCGGCTACGTGGCGAACAGCACCGACTGCAACGACCTTCGCTCGGCGGACAACCCCGGTGCGAGCGAGGTCTGCGACGGGTTCGACAACGACTGCGACCGCGCCACGGACGAGGCGGATGCCGTCAACGCACCGACTTGGTACGTCGACAACGACGGCGATGCGTACGGGACCACGGTGTCGACGCGACGCCAGTGTGCGGCGCCGGCCGGGTTCGCCTCCGCTTCCGGCGACTGCGATGACACGCGCAACGCGGTCAACCCCGGCGCACCCGAGGTCTGCGACGGTCGTGACAACGACTGCAACGGCACGATCGACGGTCCCAGCTCGGTCGACGCCGTTCGTTACTACCGTGACGCGGACGGCGACGGTTTCGGCGCCCCAGCGGTGTCGACGACCGCCTGCACGCAGCCTTCGGGCTACGTCGCCGATGGCCGTGACTGCAACGACACGACGACCGCCATCAAGCCCGGCGCCACCGAGACGTGCAACGGTAAGGACGACAACTGCAGCTCGACGATCGACGAGACGCCGAACCTCTGCCCCTCGGTCGTGTTCATGTACAACGGCCACGGGTACATGTGGGTGGTCACTGGCCGCTCTTGGACCCAAGCCCGCGACTTCTGTACGTCCTACGGCTACTACCTGATCACCGTGAACGACGCGGCGGAGAACGTGTGGGCGGACGACTTCTCCGTCACCTTCTCGACCACGCGTTGGTGGACGGGCCTCAACGATCTCGCGCTTGAGGACGCCGGGCGCGCTGGTGACCAGTGGGTTTGGGTCAACGGCGAGACGTCGACCTACCGCAACTGGGCGGTCGGGGAGCCGAACAACGTCTACAGCACGACCCTCCGTCAGGACGAGGACTGCATGCAGTTCAACCGCTACGGCGATGGCACGTGGAACGACGAGTGGTGCAGCCAAGCCCTGCCGTTCATCTGCGAGACGTCGGGTCCGTGATCGAGACCGAGGACTGACCCTGGTGCCCGGCTTCGGTCGGGCACCCTCCGTTTTGGCGCTACGACTCGCGGATCAGCAGCGCGGTCTCGGTCTGACCCACGACGTGCATCGCCTCGCCGGCTTCCAGCCGTGCCTGCCACGGCGCCCGGTCGGCATCGTGCGGCAGGGAGGCGGTGGCGTGCGGCAGGGAGATGGCCCCGCCCGATGCGAGACGCTCGAGGTCGGCTCGCGAGGGTCGGAGGGCGTAGGCGAAGCTCTTGGAGGCCGCATCGTGGAACGGCAACGCCACCTGACGCAGCGCCAGCGGCCCGAACCGGAGGTGGGTGCGCACCGCGGGGTTGTCGACCTGCGTCACCCCCACGGCCTCGTCCGCGTCGAGCACCGCGAGGTTGAGCAGCTTGGTGAGGAAGCCTAGGCCACGCACCGCTGAGGCGAGGCTGACGGACGCCCACCGACCAGGCACCGCGGTGGGCACGGCGAGCGCCTCGGAGACGGGGACCAAGCCGAGGCGTCGGGCGTCGGGGTCGCGCCAGGGCATCGGGAGCTCTTCCCAAGGCGCCGCGAAACCGACGAACAACGAGGGCGTCACGGCGAGGTCCCATTGGACCCATCGGGGCATCGCCATCGCTCCGAACGCGTGGTGGTTGAGGCGACGCAGCGCGCGATGGAACGGTTCCGCGGCTGCCCGATCCGCTTCGATCGCGCGCACCTCAAGGCCGAAGGGTCGTAGGTCGACGCGCTGGAGGTTGTCGGCGGCGCCGAAGGCGTACGGAACGAAACCCCTTGCGAGCCACGGCGTGAAGCGGCTCACGGTGCAGGCTCCGCAGGCGGGGGCTCGGCGCGACCGGCCTTGTCGATCTTCGGTCGCCCCTTCTTGGGACCAGGCACGGCGTCGCCATCGGAGGGCGCACGCTCCTGCATCGAAGCGCGGGGTGCCGGATCCACCGCCGCGAACGTTCGCGCCACGTACCAGCTGATGCCGAGGACGAGGCCGAGGCCGACGAGCATCCATGCGACCGGGTTGCCGTGCGGCGCCGCGGTGACCTCGACCGGCACGGCCTCGGTGGTGGGCTTCGGGCTCGTCGTGGGGGCGCCCGCGGTGGGAGCGTGCGGCGGTTCGGGGGGTGGCGCCCTCGTCGGCGCCGGCGCGGTCGGGCCGGTGGGCTGGGTCGCCCGGATCCAGGAGACGACCTCGTCGGGTCGAGGCCCGCTGACGAGCCGATCGAGCGGGAGCCGTACGCCCTGTCCGCGCTCGATCGCGCGTTGCAGGTCGACCGCCATCACCGAGTCGAACCCTTGCCACGCCAACGGTCGCGCCATGTCGATCTCGGTCGCCGACAACCCGAGCAGGCTGGCGAGGGTCGCGCGGAGCCAGGGCTCTGCATCCGTCGTAGGCGGCCCAGCTGCTGCATCCGGCGCGGGGACGTCGGGCCTCGGGGCCTGCGGGGCCGTCGGACCGGGCGGTTGGGCGGGGAGCATGCCGGCGATCTCGGCGACCGAGGGGCCTACGGTCAACCGGTCCAGAGGCAAACGGGTCCCGGTCGAGCGCTCGATCGCGCGCTGCAGATCGACCGCCATCACCGAGTCGAGGCCTTGCCACGACAGCGGCCGCTTGCGGTCGAGGGCTGCGGCGTCGACGCCGAGGAGGCGAGCGACCTCGGCGGCGACGTGATCCTCCGAAGACCCGTGCGGCGCTGCGTTCGGCAACGCGACGGAGGTCGTCGAGGCTGGCGTGGCGGCTTCGGCCGTCGCGACGGTCGCGCCGCGTTCCGCGGCCATGCGTGCGATCTCGCCGACAGCCGGGCCGACGGTCAGGCGGTCGAGGGGGAGCGAGATGCCGAGATCGC
>JBJONI010000132.1:0-3681 GCA_046051915.1 Pseudomonadota bacterium | reverse complement strand
GAGCGCGATCGTGTTCTCCAGACTGGCGAACGCGGCGCTGAAGCCGCCCATTGGAAAGCGCAGCGTGGTGGACGCGCTGGTGAGGGTGGCCGGGTCAAGGAGGGACAAATCGGCCGCGCGTCCCACCCACGCGGTGCGCTCGTCAGCGTCTGCGCCGAGGCGTGCCTGAAGATGAAAGGCCTTGTGAAGGGCATCCAGGACGGCGAAGTCGTCCCGCCACGCGGGAGCGTCCCGATGGATGTCCGACCAGGGGTCGTTCGGTGCAGTGACGGCCTCCGCGGTAAACCCACTCCGCAGGAAGCGGGAGACCAAGCGGGTGCTGACCACATCGGACGGATCGGCGAACGTGAAGAGCGGGATCGTCGCGAGGGGCGCCTCGGCGAGGAGGCGGCCATCCGCGGCCGCCAATAGCGTCCCGCTGCTCGACTGGCCCCAGGCCACGACCGTGCCGGCCGGAACCACCAAGGATGCGCCCGCCGCGATCGTGGTGCTGAGCGCCTCGATGGTGAGCACACCGTCGGCGGGGGCGCTGCAGGCGAGGCCCGTGGGGAGCTGAATCGGCCCATTCACGACAGTCGCGGCGGGCACCGTGATCGTTGTCCCCGACGGAATGGTGCCCGTGCTGTGTCCCACGTCATGCGCGAGAACCACCTGCACCGCGGCCGCGAGGACAGCAACTCCGCTGCTGTTGGCGACGGTGTCGCCGGCGATGAAGAGGTAGTCGTCACTGGCGTTGTGCGCAGCGCCGAGGAACATGCGCTTGTCGAGATCGGCCATAGACGACGCTTTTACCCCGAACTCCTGGGCAAGCTGTTCGGCGAAGCGGTCGAGGCGGTCTTCCGAATTGCTGGTTGATTTCAAGGCCCGTGCGGCGTCTCGCAAACGCCCAAGGACGCCGCGCAGCCAGTCATCTGTGGGGCCGACCCGCTCACGCCCCGCGTCGCGAACGAGATAATCGAGTTCGTCGACCGACCATCGAGCGTCGAACAGCCGCCGCACACGCTCCAGGAAATCAATCGCGGTTGCTGGCGACGCGAAGGGACCGGCGTCAGAAGCAGCCGGAGCGACCCCCATCAACTCGGCCACCCGGAGCAGGTCCGCGGGCGGGATTCTCATGAGCCGTGCGAGGACGCTCCAGCGGTACAACAGGCCGAGGTTCCGCAGGTTCAGTGCTGCCACGGGCGCCGTGCCCGGAACGCCGGGCGTCGGATCGTACTGCTCGATCGCGCCCGCGCTCTCCAGAGCGTCGATCAGCTGACGTGCCTCCGCGTCGTCGACCTGGAGCACCGCGCACAGCTTGGCGATGTGGTTCCGGAGGGGGCTGACCACGGCGACGTCGTCCCGAGTGGGGAGGAGCGCGAGAGGGCTGTCGGCGTGGGTGGAGAGTGGGAAAAGAGACGGGTTGAGCCACGTCCGGTCGTACAGAGAAGGTGACGGCCGTTCCTGGGTGTCCCGATCGCCGAAGGTGTCGAGGCGACCGTGTGGTGTCGCCGGGCTTCCGAACCAGCCGGAGAGCTCAACCGGATCGAGACCCGTCAGGGACCCCAGTCGATGGACGTCGCTCAGCTCGGTCAGGGTTTGTTCGCCCCAGGCAGCAGGGTCAGACACGCCGAGCGCGGCGCACACCCGATCCAGTTCCAGCAGCGTCCAGCCCGTAGCGGCGGAGAGGCGGAGGGCTTTGCGCATCGCGGTGAACTGCGCCTCGGTGGGCGCCGTGTAGGTCGGCAAGGCGGTGTCGACGCGCCGAATCGAGTATGCAGCGGCGTCGTATGGGTCCCCGCCGGCCTCCAGAACCAGGCGAAGCTCGTTCACGCCGCGGGCCGGGTTCACGAGGCGCGTGTGAAGCATGTCGAGGATCTGCTCGAGGCTGACGCCGGCGGCCCGCCGGAACACCTTCACAGTCACATCACTCGGGGCCGCAGGTGGGATCGGGAAGGACCACCAACGCTGCTCGACGTCGACCTCGGTGATCGCGGCGGCGCCCTCCAGTGAGAGCCCGAGTTCTTCCATCGCCACTGCGGCGGCCGTAGATCCGAAGGCCCGCATGAGGTCGGTGCGCGCGATTCCGAGGTGCGCGAGGTGGGGGCGCGCAACCGCAAGCGGCTGATGAAAGGGCGCGGAGAACGACCGGATGTGATTGCCCAGCGCCGCAGCATCGTAGGCGGCGTCAACCGTGTACTGGGGCGCAGCGAGCATGTCCGCGGACGCGGCCTCGCTGCTTCGGGCAGAAGCGAGGCCCACGCCTGCGACGACCCCTTCGAGGACCTCCAGGGTGAGGTCGATTGCGGGCAGCATCCTCTCGGCATTCTCGCAGGTCAGCGGGAGGTCTGCAAGATCGGGCCGACGCGCCAGGAGCGCATCGAGGGCGGAGGTCCAGGCGGGAGTGGAGGTCGAGGCGTAGGTCGTGGGCGGGGTGCGCGACGAGAGCCAGTGGAGGAGATCCACGAGATAGGCTGACGGGCCGTGGATGGAATCGCACCATCCGCGGTTGGTGCCCGCTGGCATCGTGAAGAGACCGGACCAGCCGGGAATGTCGTCTTCGGCAACAGTGATCGTCTTCTGCGGGACGAAAGAGAGCGCCGCGCGGCCCAAGGCGGGGTGGGCCGACAGAAAAAAGGACTCCGCCATGCCGACCTGGCTCTCCGCTCGTGCGACCACCTCCTGCGCCTCTGCCTCCAAGGCCGGGTTGCCTGCCGCGTAGGCTTCCACGAATCGCGTCCGTCCCCGCCGAACGACGTCCCGGGCAGAGCTGATGCCGAGACTTACCAGTTTCTGAATTGCGGTGTTCGCGGAAATCGTAGGTGCGATGCGGACAAGCCGCTGTGCACGCCGGAGGGGCTCGATGTCCGCGGGGAGGTGCACGGGCACGTCCGGAGTGCCTGCATAGAGCCGTGCGGTCCGGAGGTCAACCGCGGCATTCGCGCTTTGCGACAACACCGCGTTCACACCAAGCGCCACGCCTGCACTGCCGGTCGAGAGTGCTTGATGGAAGGCCCTGCCGGGGAACGCGAGGGCTGCTTGCTCTTGCAGGATCTGGGAGAGGTTGGTTCGCCTCTCGCTGTCCGTTGCTCCTTGAAGCCCCGCGGGAAGGGGATTCACGGCGTTCGGTCCCGGCGACGGGGCCCCCGCGACGCCGCCCCAGATCGCCGCGGTCCAGCTGCCCACAACGTCCGCCGGCGCAGGCCCCAGTACCCGCAGGATCCCGACCACCGTCGGCCCGTGGCCGAGGCCGATGGTGCCCAGTCGCACGAGCCGCTTTGCCTCGTTGACCTTTGCGGCGGTCCATCCTGCCAGTCCTGCCGCGGCCGCCCAAAGGGCCTCGTCTGTCCCGCTGAAGCCGGCGAAGAGCTGGCAAAAGGATGCGATGTCGGGATTCGACAGGGCCTGGGGCTGCCCCAGCGTCTGCGACGCGCGAAGGATGGCCCCGAGTGCGTCCGCGCCGCCACCGTCGAGTGTGCGACCCAGCGCCAGGAGGAGCGCATCGAGCGTACTCTGCACGGAGACGTTGAGCCCGATGACGTTGCCCGACCGCGCACGAGCGAGAGCCGCGCCGACCTGGGACGGCGGCCGGGAGAGGATTTCCTTCGTAGTCTTCGGGAAGCCCTCGCGGAGCAGACCGTAGAGGGCCTCAACGCCGACCGGGAAGCCCGGCGCGCTCAGCGCCTGGGCCAGTCGTTCGGC
>JBJONI010000131.1:0-5485 GCA_046051915.1 Pseudomonadota bacterium | reverse complement strand
CCGCTGCGGGGTCCAGACGCCAGAATTCGTGACGGCCTGCCAAGCCTCCGGCGGGGTCCCGCTGGGGAAGAAGCTGACGACGAGCCTCGGGATCGGGGTGACGCCGGTCGCCCCGGCGCGTCTCCGGCCGGTGGGGAGCATCGCGTCCAGCAGGGGTAGGGCGATCGCGGCGCCGAGGCCGCGAAGGACGGTCCGACGGTCGAGCACCTTCATGGTTGGACCTCGCTCGCCGACGTCCACGACAGGAAGGCGTCGCTGTGCAGCACTTCCTGCATGCGGACCAGCCACGGCTGACCGCGCGTGCGCGGGGTCCAGGCCGCGAGCGCAGGATCCGCGAGCGGGACGTCTCGCCCGAGCGCATAGCTGGCGAACCGCGCGGTGAAGCAACGGTCGACGTCCTCGGACGCCGCCAGCCAAGCGGCGAGCGCGGCGGCGTCGGGCAGGGCCGTGCCGTCGAGCGCGGAGGCGGCGGACGGCGACGTGGCGCGCGACACACCGCCGGGCCCCCACGCCTCAAGGGACAGGCCGATGGGGTCGATGGCGTCGTGGCAGGCCGCACAGGCCGGGTCCGCACGATGGGCCGCCAAGGCATCGAGGATGTCGTCGGACGCGTCGCCTGGCGCTGCGACGAGGCTGGGGATGTCGCCGGGTGGCGGCGGTGGCGCGTCGCATCGCAGGCGGTCGAGGACGTAGACCCCCCGGCGCACGGGCGAGGAGCGCCACGGCTCGGAGAGCGACGCGAGGACCGCCGGCGCGGTGAGCCATCCGATGCGGGGCATGCTGTCGCCGAGCCAGGCCGAGACCGTCGGATCGAGCGGTGGCAGGGGGAGGGTCAACAGCGCCGTTGCGGGTGCGTCGCTGACCTGGGCCGCGTGCAGCGCGCTCCGCGCGTGGGTTCGCAGGGACTCGAAGGCGGACGCCGGCGCGCCTGGGGGCAGGTCGCCGAGGTCAAGTTGGTCCAAGCCGAGCCATCCGACGAAGAAATCGTCGGTGAGCGCGGCCGCCTTCGGGTCGTTCAGCGCGCGTTGGACCTGTGCCGTCCAGCCGCAGGGCCCTTCAGCGCGTGCGAGCGCGCCCGATGCGGCGCACGCGGCAAGCTCGGCGTCGGGCAGGTCGCCCCAGACCGTCAACGCGAGGCGCTCCGCGCGCTCCCATGCGTCGAGCGGCCGCGGTGCGCTCGTGCCCGGCACCAGCCGCGCGAGGAAGCGCGGGCTGGAGACGATGGCGCGCCACGCTTGCGACAACGCGTCCTCCCAACCGTCCCCGGCTTCCAGCGCGGCGACGGTCACGGAGGTCAACGCATCCAGCGAGGCCGGCGACACCGGACGACGCCAACCGCGCTCGGCGAGTGGAACGAGCGCCTCTGCGGCGCAGGCTTCGGTCGTGGGCTCGGGCGGTGGCTGGTTGAGACCGGCGATCGGCGGTGGTGCCCCGACGGGGCGACAGGGCACCGCCTCCACATCGAGCGGCCCGACGACCTCGATCCAATCGTAGCCGACGGCGTTGCCTTCCACGCAGTAGCTGTGAACGACGTACAGCGACGCCTCGGTGGCTTCGTCGAGGCCGTAGGGGAGCCGAAGCGCCAGTTGGTGGGGCCCGGCTTGAAGGTCGACCGCGTAATCGACGGTCTTCGGGTCGTCGGCGCCGAGCAAGTCCCAGCCCCACCGCGTCGTCCCGTCGACGTCGAGCGCCGTGACGGCGCCTCCGAAACCGGCTTGGCTCGGGCGATGCCCGGCTCTGACGCGGACGAGGTAGCGGCCCGACGTTGGGACCGACACATCCAGCGCGATCGGCGCGGTCCCCCAATCCAACCACAGGACCTCGCCGGGCTGGGACACGCCCGGCACGGGGCACCCGTGTGCCGGCTGCACGTCCTCGATCTCGATGTGCGCGACCGTGGCGCCGAGGACGCGGTCTCGCCAGATGTGCGAACCCACTTCGGCAGCGTCCGCGACCGCGTCGACGAGATCCGGACCGATCGCTGCGACTTCTTCCTGCCCGGCCAAACCCCGACGCGTCGTCTCGGTCGGCCACGAGAGGGTGTCGGCGTAGGGCTCGCCGGCGAGGGTGTCCACGGCGCGGCGGGTCTGGGCGAGGGTCAAACGGAGAGGCCCGATCGCGGCCGTGGGGGGCTCTGTGGCGGCGGTCGCTGCAGGGTTCGGGTCGCTGTCCGTGTCGGTCGACGACGGCGGGAGGTCGCCGTCGGTCACGGCGCTCGCGCATCCGACGGCGCCTGCGAGGGCCAGCACGGTGAAGTGCGGATGCAACGCGCCTCCCGAACCGAGGATACCCCATGGTGGCGGTGCGTGGGAACGGTCGCTGTCACCTCGCGTTCGCACCGACATCGTGGCTGCGCTAAACCCGGTGCATGTTCGACGCCTTCGTGCTTGCTGCTGGTCTTGGTACGCGTCTGCGGCCACTGACGCTCCACCGCCCCAAACCGCTGGTGCCGGTGGGCGGCGTGCCGATGCTCGACTACGCGCTCGCGCATGCGCACGCGCACGGCGCGCACCGCGTGCTCGTCAACGCGCACCACCTCGCCGAACAGGTCGTGGCGTGGGGTGCGGGTCGGGAGGGCGTCGAGGTGGTGGTCGAGCACGACATCCTCGGCACGGGTGGGGGCCTCGCTGCGCAAGCCCTGCGGCTCGCCACGCCTTGCCTCGTGCTCAACGCCGACGTGTTGACCGACGTCGATCTGACGGCGCTTCGACGGGCGGCTCCGTCGGGAGGCGCGGCCTTGGCTTTGCGCAGGTCGGAGCATGCCGAACGCTACGGCATTGTCGCGAGGGATGGAGAAGGGGTGATCGCGCGCCTCGCGCACGTCGCCGAAGCCCCGGCCGTGGGTTCGATGTCTCTCGACACGCATTTTACGGGTTTGCACGCCTTGGATCCTGCGGTGCTGGGCCGCGTGCCCACGAAGGGGGAGGCTTGCATCGTCCGCACGGCCTACCGGGAGCTCCTGCCTCTGCGCAGGCTGCGCGGCGTGGTGCACGGTGGCCTGTGGCTCGATGTCGGCGACCCGGCGGCCTACCTCGACGCGAACCTCGCCGTGCTCCGCGGGACGTTGCCCACCGCCCTCGACCCGTGGACACGTGCGGCGGCAGGCACCCCGTCCGTAGGCCGCTTCGGTGACGTCCCGGACGCTGTGGGTGACGGGGTGTGGTGGGGGCACGGCGCCACCGCGGGCGAGGGGGCGAGGGTGACGCATGCGGTGGTGGGCGCTGGGGCGCGGTTGGCGCCGGGCACGGTGCTGCATCGCGTGGTCGTGTGGGATGGCGTGGCGGTGCCCTCCGGAGATTGGTCGGACGGCGTTTGGCACGACGGCGGCTTCCTTCCGCTCGGCGATCCGAGGTGACCGCGTTCTACGTCCCTTTGGGCGATGAGGCCTTCGAAGCGCAACCGTGCACGAGGGGCCCGTGGGCCGCGACGCATCAGCACGGGAGTCCGCCGATCGCGCTGATGGTGCGCGCCGCGGAGCGCCTTGTCCCGCACGCTCGGCCCCTTCGGTGGACGGTCGATCTCGCGCGTCCCGTCCCTCTGGGACGCGTCGATGTGCGCGCCGAATGCCTCCGGGAAGGACGCCGGACATCGCTGGTCGCGGCCGAAGTGACGGTCAACGGCCGCGCCTGCTTCAGCGCGCGCATCCTGATGGTGGTGCCTGTGTCGGATGCGCCGGAGGCGACGGCCGAGAAGGCAGAGTTCCGCGAGGGCACGCCGTTTCAATTCCCGTTTTTTCCATGGGACGTCGGCTTTCATACGGCGGTCGAGGCACGCCGGATCGAGGGCGAGCCCGGAGCAGGGGACCTTCGGGTGTGGCTGCGCCTGAGGGTCGCGCTCGTCGAAGGCGAAGCGGTGACGCCGATGCAGCGCGTCGCCGCGTTGACGGATGCAGGCAGCGGCGTCGGATGGGGACTCGATACGCGCGTTTGGACCTTCTTGAACGCCGATCTCGACCAGCATGTGGTTCGTGCACCCCGCGGCGAATGGCTCGGATTGCACGCGCGGACGCGGCGTGCGCACGATGGCGTCGGCCTGGCGAGGACCGAGGTCTTTGATGCCGACGGTGTGATCGGCGACGTTCAACAGGGCTTGGTCCTCGCCCGCGCTGCCCAAACCCTGGCTTGAAGACCCCGCTTCGGGAGGATGTCGTGATGTGGACCCTGTGGCTGTTCGCGTGCACCCAAGCGCCCAAGCTGCCCGAAGCCCTCCCGGGCGTGATGGTTCGTATGGACGAACCTGGCGCCGCCACGGATTTTTGGGCGTCCCCCTTCCCGGATGACGTTCGGCTCGCGGACGGGCATCTCGTCGTTCGCCACCTTCCGGGGCTGGCGGACTCACCGCTCCTGGTGGGACTCGCCGAGGTCGCCGAGCTGCGTCGCGGCGCCAGTCAGGTGCCGGTCGTCTACCTGCCGTTCGCCGGCGCGCTGCGCGCATCGCCTCCCGAGTCGGTGTTTGACCGGGTCTACACGTCGGTGGAGGAAGCGGTGCTGCTCGTCGATGTCGACGCCGAGAGCGCCGAACGTGGACGGGTGATCCCCTCGATCGCAGCGACGCTCCCCGTCGACACGTTCACCCCGGAGGGGGTGCTCGCGGTCGCGCCGCGGCCTGGCTTCGTGCTCAAAGAGAGCACGACGTACGCCGTCTTCATCCGGCGTGCGTGGGGAGACGCGGACGGCGCGCCGCTCGGTGCGCCCGCGAAGCTCCTCGGCCGTCTGGGACCCGTCGCTGCCGTCGGGGATGAGACGGCTTGGGTGGCGTGGGAAGACGTTCGCGACACCGCGGCAGCGCTCGGCATCACGCCTTCGGACGTCGCGGCGGTGGCGCGGTTCACAACCGGAGACGTTCCCGCCGAGACGGCGACAGAGACGCGGGCCCTTCAGGCGCGCGATGACGCCGAACTCTCGCCGCCCGTCGCCTTTCCGCGCGACGTCGAGATGCCCAACTACTGCGAGCTGCACGCCACGCTCGACGTGCCGGTGTACCAGCGCGGGGTGCCCCCCTACAACACCGACGGCCGCTTCGTCGTGGGCTCCGATGGCCTTCCGGAGGTGCAGGAGCGCCTCGCGATTCCGGTTGTCCTCACCCTCCCCCACGGCGAGATGCCACCGAACGGTTGGCCGCTCTCGATGTACTTCCATGGTTCGGGAGGGACGTCCGACCAATTGGTGATCCGTGGCCCGGCGCCGGAGGGGGGCGAGCCTGCGGTGGGGTACGGACCGGCGTGGGTGCTTGCGCGTCACGGCATCGCGGGCGTCGGAAGTGCCCATCCCGTCAACCCGGAGCGCATTCCGGGCGCGAGCTCGCTCGCGTACCTCAACTTCTCGAACCTCGCGGTGTTCCCGTTCACGTTCCGCCAAGGGATCGCGGAGCAAGCCCACCTGCTCGATGCTCTGCTCGATCTGGAGATCCCACCCACGGCGTTGGCGGGTTGCGAAGGGCCCACGCTGCCCGCCGGCGCTTCGGGGCATCGCTTCGATCCCGGCGC
>JBJONI010000130.1:0-5437 GCA_046051915.1 Pseudomonadota bacterium | reverse complement strand
ATCGGGGCGCTCGGCTTGAACACGACAGCGACCCACATGGAGTGGTTCTATGGGCCGCGCGGCCTGATGTTCTCGGAGATCGGTGCGCGTCCCCCTGGCTGCAACATGTGGGACCTCTATGCAGCGGCCAACGACTTCGACATCTACGAGGAGTGGGCACGCGCGATCTGTTGGGGCGAGATCGCCGCTCGACCGAGCCGGCGGTACGCCGCGGGTCTGATCAGCTTGCGGCCGAACAAGCAAGGGACGATCAAGGGCTACACGGGGCTGGAAGAGGTGCAACGCAAGTACGGCCCGTTCATCCTCGACGCCCACCTGCCGTCCCCTGGGCAGCGCACCGCGCCGGTGGAGGCCGGCTACCTCGCGCACGCGTGGATGCGGGTGCGGCACCCTGACTACGATGGTTGCCGCGCGATGCTCGACGACATCGGCAACACCTTCCAGATGTGGGCGGAGTGAGCGCCGATCCTGCCGGTCTTCGTGCGCGGTGGCGAGCCCACGTCTGGGGGCTGCAAGACGTGATCGTCGACGCCCTCGTCGGCTTGGACCCCGCGTTGGTCGTGACCGAGGACGTGTGGTCGCGCGAGGACCATGCCGGGGAGCCGGGCGGCGGTGGGCGTACGCGGGTGGTGCACGGGGACGTCTTCGAGAGCGGGGGCGTGAACGTCTCGGAGGTGTTCGGGGCGATCGACCCGAGCTTTGCGGCACAGCTCGGGGCTGCACCGACGGATCCGCTGTGGGCGGCGGGCATCAGCCTCATCCTGCATCCCCGAAACCCGCGCGTGCCGACCGTCCACGCGAACTTCCGCTTCCTGTCGCTCGGCGATCGCCACCACTTCGGCGGCGGCGCCGATCTGACGCCGTATTACCCCCATCGCGATGACTTCTCGGCGTTCCATCAGCATTGGCGAGAGGCGTTGGCGCCCCTTGGGACCTGGGACGCGTGGAAGGCATGGTGCGACGGCTACTTTGCCAACGCGCATCGCGGCGGTGAGATGCGGGGTGTCGGCGGCTTTTTCTTCGACCACTGGCGACGTGACGACTTGGTGGCCGATCTCGCCGCGGTCGAGGACCTCTCGCGCGCGTTCCTTGGCGCGTACGTGCCGATCGTCGCGAGGCGCAAGGACGAAGCGTTTACGCCCGAGGACGAGGCGTTCATGCTCTGGCGTCACGGTCGCTACGTCGAATTCAACCTGCTGCACGACCGAGGGACGCTCTTTGGGTTGCGAACGAACGGACGCACCGACAGCATCCTCGTGAGCCTGCCCGCGCGCGCGACGTTCGCCTACCGGCCAACCTTTCCCGACGGCTCGCCGCAAGCGGAGATGATGACGCTGTACTGGCCACAGGATTGGGCGGGCGCATGCGGCTGAGTTGGGTCGACCACGCCGCGGACCCCGACGCGTGGGCCCGCGCCCTCGGTGTGAGTCGGCGCGCGGTCGACCTCGTCCTTCAGGGGCCGTTCTGCGATCTTCACGTCGACATGGAGGTCCCGGTTCGGGTCTGGGGCTACCGCCCCGAGCGCCGCCACGGGCCGCACCGTTGGCCGCGGCCGTTCTGGGGTCACACGGACTACCCACGGCTGCGCGAGGCGCGCCTCACCGGGGTGGCCTACGATCTCGCGACGAACGTGTTTCGGTCGCCCGCGTCGCGCCTGGCGGTGACGGTGGCGAATGTCGCGCGGTGCGTGCGTCAGATCGAGGCTTGGCCGGACGATCAAGGCGTCGCGAGGACCTACGCGGACTACGAACGCATCACCGCGTCCGGGCGCACCGCCTACTGGCTGTGTTTGCAGGGGGCCAACGCCGTGGAGGCGGATCCGAGCGTCCTCGAGGGGCCGCTCGGCGACGACCTGCACCGCATCACCCTCGTGCATCTCAAGTCGAGCGTGTACGGCGGTTCGAACAGCCCTGGGCAGCCCGATCACGGCCTGACCGAGGCGGGCGCCGCGATGGTCGCCCTGTGCAACCGTCGGCGCATCCTCGTCGATCTGGCCCATGCGGGCCCGCGCACGTTCTGGGACGCGCTCTCGGTCCACGACGGCTCGCTCCCGCCGGTCGTGACGCACACGGGGCTGTCGGGTGTCCGGCCGCTGTGGCGCAACATCGACGACGCCCAGGCCCGCGCGATCGCCGATCGCGGCGGGGTGGTCGGCGTGGTGTACCAAGGCAACTTCTTGGCGAAGGTCCCGCCTGGGTTCCCGTCGCGCCGGCGCGATCTGGTGGCGCACCTCGTGCACCTTGTGAACGTGGCTGGCGAGTCCGCCGCGGCGTTGGGGTCCGACTACGACGGCATCATCACGCCTCCCTGGGACCTCGCGGACGTCACGCACCACCCGAAGCTGGTTCAGGACCTGATCGATCTGGGGTGGACCGACCGGCGGATCGGCGGCATCCTCGGTGCGAACTACCTGCGCGTCGCCCGCACCGCGCGTTAGTCGCGCCGCCATCACGGAGTGCCCATGAACGGACGTCACCAGTTGATCGACAGCCCCGAACTCGGCCGCAAGGTCCATATCTGGACGTTTGGCTGGTGGGGCATGCCGGTCGTCGTCTTCCCCTCGGCCGCTGGGTTCGCGCATGAGTGGCAGGCGCAGGGGATGGTCGAGACGCTCGGGCCGTGGCTCCGTGCCGGAAAGATCAAGTTGTACTGCCCAGAGTCGAACGTTGCCGAGGCGTGGACGCGCAAGGATTCGGACCCGGCTTGGCGGATCGGGCGTCACAGCGTGTACGAGCGCTTCGTCACCGACACGCTCGTTCCTTGGGTTCGCGCCGATTGCCGGTCGGAGTCGATGCCGCTCGCCGCCACCGGGTGCTCCCTCGGCGGCATGTACGCGGTCAACATGGCACTCAAGCATCCGGAGACGTTCCGCTGGGCGCTCGGCATGTCGGGTCGCTATGACGTGCGCAACCTGAACGGGGGATTCGATAGCGCGGAAGTCTACTTCCACAACCCTCTCGCTTACGTGCCGAGCCTCGGTGGCGAGGCGTTGGAGCGGATTCGGCGCCACACGGAGATTCAGCTCGTCTGTGGGCGCGGCGCGTACGAGGAAGGCTGCATCGAGGAGACCCTCGCGCTCGGCGCTTGGCTTCGCCGCAAGGGGATCCCGGGTGAGACCGACATCTGGGGCACCGAGTGGAAACACGACTGGAGCTCTTGGAAGCGACAGGTCGTGAAACATTTTTCACGTCGCTTCGCGTGACGGATCCGGGCGCGGGCGGATCCGCCGATCTGCGCCGTGGATCGGGGGATGTTGCCGATCGAGGGGTGCTGCCGTTGGGGGCTGGGCGGGCGGCGTGAGCGTCCCGTTTGGACCCGCCCGGGTTGGCCCGACGGACGAACCTTGCTAGAACGCGAGGGCTCTCGGTCAGGAGGTCTCGCGGTGGGTGGGTTTCGCTGGATCCAAACGCTCGGTGTCGCAGGCGTCGTCGCTGCGACCGTCGGATCCATGGCGATCGCAACCCCTTCGCAGGCCCCTGTGCGTACCTCGGCCGAAGACGGCCAGAAGGTCTGGGCGCTTCCCGGCGTGTTGGATGGCGCGGGCGGGCATCCGCGCGAGGCGTGGGTCGACACGGCGCCGTTCTCTGGGCGGAACCTCGGCGAAGCGGTCCTGTACGACCTGGACGACGTCCTGCGGCCGGTCTCGACGTCGGGGCTCGCGTCCCTCCCTGACTGGGCCGTTGCCGTTCGGCTCGTCCTTGGCGAGGTCGGGGCCCTGCGGGTGCTCGACAGCCGTTACGGGCAGCTGGAGGCGATGGGGGTCATCGAGACCGTCCTCCACCGGATGGACCCGACCCAGTGGAACCCCGCGGACGTTCCGGGGCTGCGCGGCTGGCCGGGGTGCGGCGACGGTGCGACCTTCGCGTCCTGCGCCAACCCGCAACAGTACTACGGCATCGCTAGCACCCGGGCGCTGAACCCACGCGCCGTTTGGACCGACCAAGGGCAACTCGTCGACGCGATCGACGTGATCGTGGGTGCTTGGTGGATGCTGGACAGCGGCATCGTGGCCGATGTGACCAATGGCGCGACGTCGTTCACGCACCGCTGCGGCGGGGCGCACTACGGTCAGCCCTACAGCCAGTGCGCGTCGAGCGAGCAGGTCGTCGGACCGATTCGCTTCACCGGACCGAGGACCTTCCTCCGTAGCGAAGGCCGGTACGAGATGGGGGTCACGCGGCTGATCGACTACAAGGTGGGCGGCACCTTCGTCGAACCGGGAGCCTACGCCACGTACCTCTGGGGCGACCGCGACGACGTCGCTTGGCTCGACGACGAGGGTGCGACCCATGGGCGGTCGCTGCACGAGTGGCAGACGCGACAGCGCTGATCAGGCGCGCCAGTCGGCGGCGGGCTGCGTGCCGAGATCGCCAAAGCGCGTCGTCGGGTGTCCGAACGCTTGCAGAAGGGCGAGCCAGACCGAGGCGAGCGGTGTGCCGCTCGGGAGCGTCGTCGCGCGGCCCAGCGGGAGGTTCGCGACGCGGTCGCCGCCGCCGAGGAGCAACGGGACGTTGGCGGGGTTGTGCGTCAAACCATCGCTGATGTCCGACACGAACACGCAGACGGTATCGTCGAGCAGACGGCTTCCGTCGGCCTGTGCCGTCGCGGCGAGGTCAGCGAGGAAGGCCGCGAAGCGGTTGACGCCCCACGTCACGGCCGCTTCGTGCGCCAGCGCGTCGGTGTGGCTGGCGCTGTGGTGGGCGATGGGATGCCCGAGGAACGAGAGTCCACGGTAGCTCTCGCCCGCTCCCATCATGAAGGAGACGACCCGGGTTCGGTCGCAGGCAAGCGCGAGCCGCGTCAACTCGAACATCGTCCGCACGTGCGCATCGGCACTGGCGGGGGTCCCGGGCTCGAGCGCGCCGCACGCTTCGGCGGAGACGCGCGGCAGATCGAGGCGCCGCTCGACCTCCCGAAGCGCGGTCAGGTGCTCGTCGACACGTCGACGGTCGGCCGCCGACAGGTCTGAGGAGAGCGTGGCGGCGTCCTCCAGGACGGCGTCGAGGACGCTGTGTCCACGGCGTTGCCGCGCCGCCCAAGCGTCCGCCGACAACCCCTCCTGAGCGGTGAAGAGGCGGGAAAAGACGGAGGCCGGCACCACGTCGGGGGTGAGGGGCTGGTTGGCGCCGGCCCACGACGCCGCGCCGAGCCAGTCGCAATGGCTGGGGCCGCTGCACGACGTCACCGCCTCGCTCCCGATCGCGAGGTGGGAGAACGCGGCGTCGCCAGCGAGCACGTCGGCCGCGAGGTGGTCGAAGGACCGCCCGTAGGTCGCACCCCGGGGAAGCGTGCCGCCGACCTCGCTGAGGAGGCTGCGCAGACGCTCGGCATGGATGCCGTCGATCGTCGCGTTGTCGGCCCCGCCGACCCACGCCACGTCGGATTGGACAGCGGTCAGGCCGCCCGTGGCCCGCTGCGGGGTCCAGACGCCAGAATT
>JBJONI010000129.1:0-3100 GCA_046051915.1 Pseudomonadota bacterium | reverse complement strand
TCGGCGCGCGTGATGCCAGCGGTCAGCAGGGTCTCCATCGTGCGCGCGCTACGCTCACCGGGGAGCGATTGGCTGATTGCGCCGGTGAGCAAACTCGCGGCGACGAGGCTGAGGAACAGGGAGCGCTCGGGCCACGAGAAGTCGATCCGGGTTTGAACCTCGGTGCGAATCGGCGGGTAAGCGCGGTCCAAGACCTTCCCGAACGCCGGCGTCATGAAGTCGCCGTGCACGATCAGCCGCCCTGCCGCCGCGTCCGGGCGCTCTTCGAGTCGAAGGCCTCGGCCTGCGTCGAACGTGACGCCGTCGGTGCCTTGCAGGCCGGTCGGGGCCGGCCCCGCCACGCGTAGGCTGGCCGGGGGTTCGAACTGCGGCGCAGGCGGCGCGACCGCGCCGGGTAGCAGCAAGCTCACGGCAATGAACGGCAGCATCCACGCGCGGCGCCCCGAGAACTCGATCCTCAAGTCGCGCAACGCGATTGCAGCGACGCGCGAAGGGCGCGGGAGGGCCGAGGCGAGACCGGTGGGGTCGGACATGTCGCTATCCTCGGCGGGTTGGGGCCACGTGCGCAAGGCCGTGACAAACCCTTGCACAGACCGGGATGCGACGCTACGGCGATCTCGCTTTGGGACGTCCAAAGCCGCGGCGCGTTGCCTGACTCCGGTCAGGCCACGAGGGAACCCGGTGCGATTCCGGGACGGTGCCGCCACCGTGTTGGGTCAAGCTCGACCACGAAGCCACTGGGGTCCCCCTGGGAAGGCGGTCGGGACGAAGGCCCTCAGTCGGGAGACCTGGCGCGCTGTGTTTGTTCCCATCATCCTCGGTTCAGGGATGCGGGGTCGTTCGCTTGCGCCCTCGGGCGTGGGTGAGGACGTCGTGCTCGGCCGGGGCCTCGGAGGCCCCTTGCGTTTCGTTGTGTTGTCTCTCCTCCTCGGTTCGGCTTGCGCCGATGGGGCAGCGCCTGTCGCGCCCGCCTCGTCGTTGACCGCCCGGGTCGCCGCTCCCACGCTCACCGCGGGTCCCGTCGTCGCCGGTGATGGCGCGACATGGACGGCTCGGGGCTTTCCGCCCGGCGCGCTGGTCACGTTCCTGCGCGGGACCTCGGTCACGGCGCGGCCTTCTTGCCCCACTTGGCTCGCGGGTGCCTGCACCGGACTCCGAAGCCCCATCGTCCTCGGCGCGGTGGTCGCCAACGCCAACGGCGTCGCGCAGCTCACGAGCGGCGTCCCCGACACCCTCGCGGTGGGCGCCTCGTTGTGGCTGGAGGCGACCACGGTGGGGGCACGCGCTGTCCGACGTTCGGAGGTCTTGGAGAGCCACGACCTGTTTGGCGTTTGGACCGACGCCTACGGGTACGCCCACGAGATCGACCACCAGGTGTGGCGTCAGGATTTCGGCGTTTGGCACATCGCGCGCTGGGACGCGGCTGCGGGCGTGATCTACGCGCGAAATGATGCCGGGAACACCTACTTCCCGAACCGTTGGTCACGCTTCGACACGTCGATTCAGGGGGGCCAGATGTGGTACTGCCAGACGGCGTATGCGGCCGCGACGCTGGCTGATGCGGTGGCGACGCCGGCCGCGGACGCGACGGACCTCGCGGCGGGCTGCGCCGGGTTCGGGTGGAGCGAGCTGGTGACCGGCGAGCCCGAGATCGCGGGCGTGTGGACCGATGCTTACGGCACGACCCACGCGATCGACGCCTTCGTTTGGGATCAGGGATGGACCTCGTTCGATATCGAGCGGTTCTCCAACTTTGACCGGGTTGTCGTGGCGCAAAACGCGGCGAACGCGCCGTTCTTCCCGGGACGTTGGTCCCGGTTTGACTGGACGGAGTTCGCAGGCGGCGTGTGGTATTGCCAGACCGCCTACGACGCGGCCTCCGCGTGGGAAGCGCGTCAAACGCCCGCGGCCGACCCCACCGATCCCGCCAACGCGGGCTGCGGCGGGTTTGCTTGGACGCAACTCACGCCCTGAGCGGGTCGCCGGCGTCCCCCGCGTCTCCGGCCGTCAAGGATCCCTTCGACGGCCTGATGCCGTGGTTTAACGGTTCCCCGGCCAGCGCACGTCGTCGCTGCGCCCCGTGCTCCGGCTGTCGTCGTCGTCGATCAGCGCGCCGAGATGAACCCGGATCGACAGGACGTGCCGAAGGTCCGCCGGCGCCGTCGGGTTGCCGTCCGTCCCCACGGGGACGACGATCGCGTAGTCGAAGGACCCCGACCCTGTGGCAAAGCCGAGGCCGACCCGGGCGCTGTGGCCGCAGCGGCCCAACGTGTCCGCCCACTGGGCGTCGTCCCCATCCCAAGCCCAGCCCGCCCGTAGGGCGATGCCGCGGACGCTCCCGCCCGCCCCGATCGATGCCCGGAGCTGCTGAACGCCAGGCCGCCCGTTGTCGGTCCAACCGATCTGCCCCTGCGCGCTGAACGCCAGGCCGACGACGTCGCCCCCGGCGGGCAGGTCACCGCGGACACCGAGGTCGGCGCGCAACGGCCGGTCCGGTGCCGCCGCCATCGGGAGGACGTCGCGCACGCTCGCGCCGATCGTCAGCGCCGGGATGGGCTGCGCCGCGACGCCGATGGCGAGGTTTCCGGTGACCCCTTGGCCTTGCCAAGCGTCGTCGTAGATCCGCACGTCGCCCGAGAGGCCGAAGCTCAGTCGGCGTTCCAGCGCGTTCACCCCGAGCCCTGCGACGATCTCGTGCCGGTCCTTGGTGTTCACCGGCGCTTCGCCCGTGACGGTGAACGGCGGCAACTCCGCATCGAGGAACGGCGGGTTGGTTTGTCCGCCTTGGTAGCCGATCCCAAACCCGATGCGGGCGTTGGTCTTGGCGTCGACGACGAGCGCGCCCCATCGCTTGTCGGCGGCGGGACCAAAGTCGGCTTGAAGCGTCGCTTCATAGCGTTCCACCAACGCGATCGCGCCGGGGTTGGTCCGGAGTGCGATGGCGTCACTTGGTTCGGCGACGGCGCCGCCGCCCATCGCGCTCAGGGCCGCCGACGTCAGCACGTCGTCGGCGAAGGCAGCCGCAGGGGCGGTCGCGAGCAACAGCAGGGTCAGGTGGCGGGTCATCGAAAGAGGCAGTAGCGGGGACGCGATGCCCTCG
>JBJONI010000128.1:0-3542 GCA_046051915.1 Pseudomonadota bacterium | reverse complement strand
TGCAGGTTGTTGACGACGAGCGTCGTCAACGCCTCGCCGTCCACTTCCTCGGCGACGATCAACAGGGGACGTCCGGCCTCGATGACCTTCTCGAGCACCGGGCGCAGATCCTTGAGCGACGAGATCTTCTTCTCGTGCACGAGGATCAACGGCTTCTCGAACTCGCAGACCATCCGATCGCCGTCGGTCACGAAGTACGGGCTCAAGTAGCCACGGTCGAACTGCATGCCTTCGACGATGTCGGACTCCGTGTGCAGGCCCTTGGCCTCCTCCACGCTGATCACGCCTTCCTTGCCGACCTTGCCCATCGCGTCGGCGATGATGCCGCCGATCGTGCGGTCGCCGTTCGCCGAGATCGTGGCGACGTCCTCGATCTCCTTCGAGGACGCCGTGGGCCGGCTGTTGGCGCGCAATGCCCCGACGACGGCCGTGACGCCCGCGTCGATGCCGCGCTTGAGGTCCATCGGGTTGACGCCGGCGGCGACCAACTTGGCGCCGGCGCCGATCAGCGCTTGGGCCAACACGGTGGCCGTGGTGGTGCCATCGCCGGCTTCATCGTTCGTCTGGCTGGCGACCATCTTCACCATCTGGGCGCCCATGTTCTCGAACTTGTCGGGAAGCTCGATCTCCTTGGCGACGGTGACGCCGTCCTTGGTCGCCAGGGGCGACCCGAACGACTTTTGAAGCACAACGGTGCGCCCCTTCGGGCCGAGCGTGACGCGAACCGCATTCGCGAGCGTGTTGACGCCCTGAAGCACGCGGGCCCGGGCGCTCTCCTGGTAGTGGATTTCCTTGGCGGCCATGGGATTGACTCCGTGCAGTGAGGGTGCTTGACGTTCAGCTTTCGACGATCGCGAGAAGGTCGTCCTCGCGGAGGATCAGGTAGGTTTCGCCGTCGACCTTGATCTCGTCGCCGCTGTACTTGCCGAACAGGACGTGATCGCCAGCCTGAACGGTGAGCGGGCGGACCGATCCGTCCTTTTGCAGCCGACCCGTGCCGGCGGCGATGACGCGAGCCTGCTGGGGACGCTCCTGCGCCGTCTCGGGAATGAACAGGCCGCTCGACGTCTTTTGCTCGGCCTCGATGCGCTGAACGAGGACACGGTCGTAAAGTGGACGGAAGTTCACCATGATGAAACTCCAGGATTCATGAGGTGCTGGAAGGCCCCGCGGGGAGTTGCAGGGCGGGTCGCTGGACAGAGGCGAAGTCGTTGGACGGCGCCAAGACCTCGCAGCGCGGCGAGCGTAGGCACGCAACCGCCGACGTCAAGCCACCCCGTGCGGCGACGCGTCACGTTCACGACGTCCGTTGACGCTCGGCGCGGCGCGTCTAGGTTGCAGGCGTCGACGGAACGACGAACGCGAACGCCAAGCACGGCGACCTCGGGTTGTCCCCGTCCAAGCCAACGAACGCCCAAAGGGAGGAACCATGGGACGCATCATCGGAATCGATCTCGGCACCACCAACTCGGTCGTCGCCGTCATGGAAGGCGACAAGCCCGTCGTCATCGTCAACGACGAAGGCGCGTACACCACACCGTCGGTGGTCGGGTTCAACAAGGAGGGCGACCGCCTCGTCGGCATCGTCGCCCGTCGTCAGGCGATCGTGAACCCCGAGAACACGGTCTACTCGGCCAAGCGCCTGATGGGACGCCGGTTCAATGAGGTCGGAGAGGACCTCAAGCGGCTCCCGTTCACCGTCGTGCCCGCCGACAACGGCGACTGCCGCATCCGCGCTCAGGGCAAAGACCACTCGCCGCCCGAAATCTCAGCAATGATCCTCCAAAAATTGAAGGCGCAGGCCGAAGCCTACCTCGGACAGGCGGTCACGGAGGCGGTCATCACCGTCCCCGCCTACTTCAACGACAGCCAGCGTCAGGCGACGAAGGATGCCGGGCGCATCGCAGGCCTCGACGTCAAGCGCATCATCAACGAGCCGACCGCTGCCGCGCTGGCGTACGGCTTCGACAAGGGCAAGGACGAGGTGATCGCGGTCTACGACCTCGGCGGTGGCACCTTCGACATCTCGGTGCTTGAAGTCGGCGACAACGTCGTCGAAGTCAAGGCGACCAACGGAGACACCCACCTCGGTGGTGATGACATCGACCACACCCTGATGGACTGGTTGGTCAGCGAGTTCAAGAAGGAGACCGGCATCAACCTCGCAGGCCAGACGATGGTGATCCAGCGTCTCAAGGAAGCGGCGGAGAAGGCGAAGATCGAGCTCTCCAGCTCGATGAGCACCGAGATCAACCTGCCGTTCCTCACCGCCGACGCGTCGGGGCCCAAGCACCTCCAAAAGACGCTGTCGCGCGCCGAGTTCGAGCGCATGATCGAGCCGCTGATCGACCGGTCGTTCGGCCCCGTCCGCCAGTGCATCAAGGATGCGGGCCTGCAGCCCTCGCAGATCAAGGAGATCCTCCTCGTCGGCGGCACCACGCGCATCCCGCTCGTGCAACGCAAGGTCGAAGAGTACTTCGGCAAGAAGCCGAACCGGTCGGTCAACCCCGACGAGGTCGTGGCGGTCGGCGCGGCGGTGCAGGGCGGCGTGCTCAGCGGTGACGTCAAGGACCTGCTGCTGCTCGACGTCACCCCGCTCTCCCTCGGCCTGGAGACGCTCGGCGGCGTGTTCACGAAGCTCATCGAGCGCAACACGACGATCCCTTGCAGCAAGACGGAAGTGTTCAGCACCGCGGCCGACAACCAAACGGCGGTCGACGTCTACGTGTTCCAAGGCGAGCGTCCGATGGCGCGCGACAACAAGCTGCTCGGCAACTTCCGCCTCGACGGCATCCAGTCGGCGCCGCGCGGCATGCCGCAGATCGAGGTCAAGTTCGACCTCGATGCCAACGGCATCCTCTCGGTGTCGGCGCGCGACAAGTCCACGGGCAAGGAGCAACGGATCTCGATCCAAGCGAGCTCGGGCCTGAGCAGCGCCGAAATCGAGAAGATGGTGGCGGACGCCAAGGCCAACGAGGCGACGGACCGTGCCAAGAAGGAGATCATCGAGGCGCGCAACCAACTCGACAACCTCACCTACCAGATCGAGCGCTCGTTCGGTGAGCACAAGGACAAGTTGTCCGAGGCCGAGAAGGCCAAGGTAGAAGCCGCCTTGCAGTCGGCGCGTGAGGCAAAGGACAGCGACGATCTCGCCAAGATTCAGGCCGCGACGCAGGAGCTGTCGACGGCGAGCCAAGAGCTCGGAAAGGTCGCGTACGAGGCGACCCAGGCGGGCGCCGGCGCTGCCGATGCCCCCGCGCAAGGCGACGTCATCGATGCTGAGGTCGAGGACGCCTGATCGACGCCCACCCCGTCGCGCGGCCGCGGGATCCCTCGGCCGCGCGCGCTCGCCGGAGGTCCGCCGTGGCGCGTGACTACTACGAGGTCCTCGGCGTCGAACGCACGGCGGCCGAGGCAGACATCAAGAAGGCGTACCGCAAGCTCGCGCTCGCCAACCACCCCGACCGGAACCCAGGCGACAAAGAAGCCGAGGCCCGGTTCAAAGAAGCATCCGAGGCCTACGAGGTCTTGTCCGACACCGA
>JBJONI010000127.1:0-4788 GCA_046051915.1 Pseudomonadota bacterium | reverse complement strand
GCCGAGGTCGGAGAGGAACGCGGCCTTGTCGGTGTCATCGAGCTCCGCGATCTCGGACTCGATGCGCGCGCTGATCACGACGACGCCCGCGCCGACCTTCTCCGCGTGGGCGCGGACTCGGGCCACGTGGGGGTTGCCCTCGCCAATGCCGGCCTCGTCGACGTTGCAGACGTACAGGACGGGCTTGGTCGACAACAGCTGCGCGGCCTTCACGCCGGGGAGCTCGTCGGCCGTCCACGGCAGGGCGCGACCCGGGGTGCCGTTGTTGAGCGCAGGCAGCAGGCGCTCCGCGATGTCGAGGTGAAAGCTCGCGTCCTTGTCGCCGCCCTTCGCTTGCTTCTTCAGCTTGTCGATGCGCTTCTCCACGCTGTCGAGGTCGGCGAGGATCAGCTCGGTCTCGATCGTCTCGATGTCGCGGATCGGATCGACGGTGCCGTCCACGTGCGTGATGTCGGGGTCGTCAAAGCAGCGCACGACCTGCAGGATCGCGTCGACGCTGCGGATGTGGCCGAGGAACTGGTTGCCGAGGCCCTCGCCCTTGCTCGCGCCGCGGACCAAACCCGCGATGTCGACGAGCTCGACGACGGCCGGGATGATCTTCTGCGTCTTGATCATCGCTTGCAGCCGCCCGAGGCGCGCGTCGGGCACGCTGACGATGCCGACGTTCGGCTCGATCGTGCAGAACGGGTAGTTCGCCGCCTCGGCGCCCGCCGCGGTGAGCGCGTTGAACAGGGTGGACTTGCCGACGTTGGGCAGACCGACGATGCCAGCTTGCAGGGCCATGGGAAGACTCCAAGGCCCGCCGTCTAAGGCGGCGACGGCGTGCATGCACGCGCGCGCGGGATACCCACCGTGTGCCCGTGGGGGAACTGTGTCGCTCTACGCCTTCTTGCCGCTGCTGTTCGGCTACCTCGCCGTCGAAGCATGGCTCGCAACGCGCCGTCACGCGGTCGACGGGGAATCGGGGCCGCTCGCGTCGCTGTGGGCTGTGCGCGCGGTTTCGATCGCGTTGTTCGCGATCAGCTGGCAGTTCGCGTGGCCGCTACACCCCTTCTGACACGCCGTTGGCCGGCCGCCCGCCGTCACGGTCCGTCGCGGTTTGGCACGGCCGCGAAGGGCTGGTCGCACGCGCGGATCAGCCCTTCCGGGTTGCCCAGTCCGTTGCCGTCCGTGTCGAGGTACCAAGCGCTCGCGTCTGCCGACGACGGGTCGTCGGCGAGGCCATCGCAGTCGTCGTCGATGCCGTTGCAGACCTCCGTCGCCGCCGGGGACACCTCGGCGTTGGCGTCGTCGCAATCCGCTTCTCCGGCAAATCCGTCGCCGTCTGCGTCCGCGCACGCCGAGAGGAACCCTACGGCCGCGAACCCGATCCACGCTCGACCTCGCCCCATTCCGCCTCCCGGTGGCGCCTTCCGCGCCGCAGGGTGGAGTAACCTCGCCTTGGTGGCGCTGGCCTGCCGCGCTGGCCCCTCCGGCAACCCGGAAACCCCGCCTACCGCCGCCCGACCCGGCGGACTCGTCGCCCCCACCGTGCCAGAGGGAACGGCCAACCTCCCGTTTCTCCAGCCGCCGTTCGCGGGCTCGTACCCGATGGACAACCCCTTCGATCACACCCCGTCGGTGCGTCCTGTGGGGGAGGGCGAGGTCCTCGCGTTCGACGGTCAGGCCCGACTCGGGACGCGGAACCACCGTGGCCTCGATTGGCCGCTCCCCATGGGGACCGAGGTGCTCGCGCCGGCGGAGGGCGTTGTTCGCCTCGCGGGTGTGCAGCCGCCGTTCCTCTGCGGGCCGCTTGGCCGCATGGTGACCGATCAGATCGCGGTCGTTCTGACCCACAACCGTCCCGATGGGTCGGTGTGGGAGACGGCGCTGCACCACCTCTCCGACGTGACCGTGTCACCCGGGGCGCGGGTCGCGCCGGGCGATGTGGTCGGCCACGCGGGCGCGTCGGGATGCGCCACCGGGCCCCACCTGCACTTCGATGTGTTCTCGGTGGAAGGCGATGTTCGTCGCCCGATCGACCCGTTCGGCTGGGCCGGGCGCGGGGACGACCCTTGGGGCGGAGCCGAGGGCGGTCGTGCCTCGGTGTGGCTGTGGCAGCGCGCGCCCGACTGGTTCCGCGAGCGTGCCCTGCCCGCGCCGGGGGGGCTTGCCGTACACGTTTCTCGCGTTCGTACCGAGGGCTGGCGCGACGAGGTGTTTCCGGGACAAGAGCTCGTAGAGCTCGTGGTGGAGACGGGGGCGACGCCGGCGGGCTGGGAGCTCGACGTGTTGGGCGGCGGCCGTCTGATCCTCCCCGAGGGCCTGCGCGTCTCCGACGACGGGCGGGTGCGGATCGCGGGCCCTGGCCTCGCGGACCTGCGGTTTCCTGACGCCGGGGGCGTGCTTCGGCTGCTCGACCCCTCGGGTCAGGTCGTGCAAGAGGTGGCTTGGGGGCTCGGTGCCCGCAAGCGGCAGGTGGGTGGCGTGCTCGGCGCGTGTCCGCGGCCCGACCTCGGGTGCATCCCGCTTCCGGCCTCCGGCTCCGTCGTCGACGTGGCTTGGTCACCCGGAGGGACGCGGCTCGCTGCCCGCGTCGGCCTTGACCGTGACGCTTCGCTGTGGCTCGTCGAACCGCAGGCGGGCACGCTTCAGATCGTTCGATTCGATGCGTTTGAGGCGGCTCACAGTCCGTCGCATCCGGCTTGGATCAGCGACGATGTCCTGTTGTGCGACGCCATCGCGCCGGAAGGTCCGAGGGTGGCAGCGATCGTCGCGGGGTTGGCGGCGGGTCCTGCGTTTCCCCTGTCGACGGTCCCCGGCACGGTCAAGCTGCGTGGGGTCGTCTCGGGTGCGGCGGTGCTCCTGCGCGCGACCGGCGGCGTCGAAGACCTGGCGGCTTGGCGCCTTGGTGAGCCAGATATTACGCCGCTCACGGCGGATCGTCGCGCGGAGACGGGTGGGTCGTTTACCGCGGATGGCGCGGCGGTGCTTTTCGCGCGTTCGGGAGAGGTCTACGCGGTGGACCCGCGGTCCGAGGACCTTCCGGTGCCGCGAACGCTGCAGACAGGCGTACCCGAGGGCATTTCGCCTTGGTCGGTCGCAGACCGCGTGCTTTGGATGGAGGCCGACGCCCTCGTGGTAGCCCGACCTGACGGGACGCGGGAGCGGTCCGGCCCGTGGACGGCGTCGGCGCTCGCACCGGGCGTGGGGGTTTGGCTTTCGGGGACCGACGGCGGCGTCACCCTGTGGACGCCGACCGGTCCGCGTGCGATCGACGTGCCGTCGCGGCCTGGGACGTCGGCGATCGCCGGCGTGCGGGTGGGGACGGGGTGGCGTCTGGCTCGGGCGGCGCCGCTGGTTGTTGGCGGGGAGTCCGCCTTGTTCTTGGATTCTGTGGGAACGCCCTAGCGGTTGTCCGCGTGTAGCCGTGTCTGCCACGTGAGGTAGTCTTCGACGGCGAACGCGGGACCCTCTCGGCCGACCCCCGAGCCGCGGGCGCCGCCGTACGGCCAAGCGTCGATCCGACGTGCGGTTGCATCCTGAAACACGATCCCGCCGACGTCGAGGTCGTCGGCGATCGCCTCGAGCGCTGCCGCGTCCGGACCGAAAAGCGCGGCCTGCAATCCCCAGACGGACCCTTGGATCCTTGCGATCGCGTCGTGCGGTCGGGCGTAGCCGTGGACGGCGACGACAGGCCCGAAGACCTCCTCATCTCCGAGTCGGACGTCCCACGGCGGGTCGACCAGAACGTGCGGCGGGATGCGGACGCCGTCGCCGTCGTCGCCGAGCACACGGCGAGCGCCGGCCGTCACCGCCTCGCGCACCGTGGCACGGATGCGATCCGCGTCGGCCAGACGCAGGACGGACCCACAGCGCGTGGTCGGGTCGGCGGGGTCACCAAACGGTGTGACGCGAGGGATCGCTCGGATCAACGCCTCGAGAAACGCGTCACGGTTCGCGGTTGGAACGTGAATGTGCTGGGTGGAGATACAGCTTTGGCCAGCGTGGGCGAACGCGCCCAGCGCGAGACGTGCCGCCGCGCTGTGAAGATCGGTGCCGTCGAGGATCACGGCGTGTGCGACGCCGCCGAGCTCGAGGACGACGCGTTTTCCGGCCGCGCTCGCCGCGATCGCACGACCGCCGAGCGCGGAGCCGGTGAAGCTCACCACCCGGGCCTCGCCCGCCGTCGCCAACCGCTGCGCCACCTCGCGGTCTCCGGGGAGCACCGCGACAGCATCGGGTGGGACGCCGGCGGCCACAAGGAGCGCACCGAGCCGCAACGCGGCCGTCGGTGTCTCCGGCGCGGGCTTGATCAGGACCGGGCAACCCGCTGCGAGCGCGGGCCCGACCTTGTGAACGACGAGGTTGAGCGGGAAGTTGAACGGCGTGATCGCGACCGCAATCCCCGCCGGCCGGCGCTGGATCGCCCCGGGAGGCCCGAGCGCGGTACGCGGGTCATCGTGGGCGAGATCATCGGCAGCGGCGGCGGCGGCGTGGAGCGTGTCGATGGCGCGGTCGACCTCCGCGAGCGCCAACGTGATCGGCTTGCCACCTTCGGCGAGGAGGTCCTTCGCGAACGCGTCGCGGGCGTTCGCGACGGCGGTGGCTGCCGTGCGCAGCCAGCCCGCCCGCACCTCCGGCCGCGCCGTGCGGAGCTCCTGCCGGGCGGCGTGGGCGCGCGAGAGGGCCTCATCGACCTCGGACGCGGGGGCGTCCGCGACGGGTGGGAGCACCGCGCCGTTCCATGGATGGCGCAGCGTCCGGCTCGCCCCCCCTGTTCGCCACGTCCCTCCGATCAGGGGGCCG
>JBJONI010000126.1:0-3082 GCA_046051915.1 Pseudomonadota bacterium | reverse complement strand
GCATGCGGCCCGCAGGAACCGTCGCCGAAGGGCGCAGATCCTGTGCCGGGTCCCGACACCAGTACGCCGGTCGAACCCGATACCGACGATGGCGTGCCAGACGGGCCGGCGGAGCCACCGTTGGAGACCGACGCCCCGCCGGACTTGCCGACGCTGGGCGACACGGCCGCGCCTGTCTCCCGTGGCTGGGCGCCGGCGACGGTCGAGGCGCTGCCTGTCGCGACGTGCACCCCGATGGCGTCGCCCGAGGGCCCTCGCCTTGTGCGCCCGCCGCCGGATGTGGGTTGGGACAACCAGACGTATGAGGCGTACAGTCGCTCTCTGTTCGTCGGTGGAGGACTCGCTGTCGCGGACCTGGACGGGGACGGTCACCTCGACGTGGTCCGAACGGCGTACAGCTCGCGCTTGGTCTACCTCGGCGGCCGCGCCGACGGCGGATGGGACGACCGCAGCGCCACGCTCCCCGAGCTCGTCGCGCGCACCACGGGGGTCACGGCGGTCGACGTCGACGCGGACGGGGACCTCGACCTCCACGTCAACGCGTTCCGGGATCCGAGTGTGCTGCTCCGCAATGACGGCGCCGGGGTGTTCACGGTCGACGCCGCGGCGCCGCTCCCCGGCGCGGCCGGCGCGCAGCACCTCTCGAGCAGCTTCGGAGACGTCGATGGCGACGGCGACCTCGACGCCTTCGTGGCGGGCTACGGGCCGCTGATTCAGGACGGGCGGCTGCCCGACGGCGATCCTTCGTCGCTCTACGTCCAGGGACCGGACGGCGCCTTCGAGGACCTCGTCCCCGCGCGGCCGATGCCCGATCCGCTGTGGACGGCGCACACGTTTTCTGGGGCGTTCGTCGACTTCGACCGAGACCAGCGGCCGGGTTTGTATCTGGTCAACGACTTCGGCTGGACGTTCCCGACGTTGCTCCTCGCCCCGACATCGGCCGGGTTGGTCTGGCGTTCGACGCCGTTGGAGTCGGTGGCGGAGAACATGGGCCTCGCGCTCGGCGACGTGAACGAGGACGGCGTCGAGGACGTGTTCGTGGCCGCATGGGGGCTGGCGTCCCTGTGGATCTCGGACCCGAGCCTCGGTTGGTACGAAGCGTCGGCGGCCCGCGGCTTGGTCCCTAACCGGGACGTCGGCCAAGAGGTGGGTTGGGGAGCCGACTTCGGCGACATCGACAACGACGGCGACCTCGACCTCGCGAGCGTGTACGGGGAGTTGAGCGTCGAGGCGAACAACGCGAACCCAGCCTCGCAGCCCGACGCGCTGTGGGTCCAAGGCCCCGACGGAACCTTCGCCGACCTCGCACCGTCGTGGGGCCTCGATCACGGGGGCCGCTCGCGCAACGTCGCGTTGGTCGATCTGAACCGCGACGGCTGGCTCGACCAACTGACGGTCGACACGCGCGCGCCGGTCCTGCGGGCGATGGGGCGGTGCACGCCAGACGGAGCCTTTCTGCTCCTCGAACCGCGGCAGCCGGCGACCGCGAACCCGTGGGCGATCGGCGCCGTGGTCCGGGTGCGAGCCGGGGACAGGACGTGGATGCGGACGGTGCGCGCGGGGGGCACCAGCTACGGGGTCTCCTTGCCGCCGGAGGTGCATGTCGGCCTCGGCGACCGCGATTCGGTCGACGCCGTCGAGGTGATCTGGCCTGATGGGGACGTGACGTCCTTGCAAGACGTCCCGACGCGGCAGCGGCTTCGGGTCACAAGGACGCCGCCGTGACCCGCGGGATCGGGTGGCGCTCTGCGATGCTGCTGGGCGGAGTGGCTTGCGCATCCGGCGTGGCGGTCGTGAACGTCCCCGTCGACACCGGAGCGTCGCCCGACACCGTGACCCCGGCCGCGCCCGATACGTCGCCGCCGTCCGATACGCCGACCGACACGTCGCATGCGCGACCTCCGGCGTGGATCACGGCGGCGCTTCCGCTTCCTTGCGCGGACCCGGTGGGGACGTGGGCGTATGACGTCCCGTGGTCGTTCGACGATGGGACGCCGGCCGGCGGCCGCGTTGACAGCGTCGCCCGCTTCGAGGGCGGTGGCTTCGCGGTCGCCGACGTCGATGGCAACGGGCTCGACGACCTCCTGCTGCCGGGAGTGGACCGTGCGCGCCTGCGTTTGCAGGTGGCGCCGCGGGTCTTCACGGACGCCGACGACCGGCTCCCCGAGGCCGCCGACCTCGGCGTCGGAGCGCTGCTCGCCGACCTCGACGCAGACGGCGACCCGGACGCCGTCCTCACGCGGTGGACCCGTGCGGCGCGGGTGTGGCGCAACGACGGCGGCCGGTTCGTCGACGTGACCGACGCGTGGGGCTTCACCGAGACGATGGCCGACCGTACGACCACGGTCGCGACGCCGGGCGATGCGGACGGTGACGGCGACCTCGACCTGTTTCTCGGGGCATTCGGGCGCTGGGAGGACACCGTCACGCCCGACCTCCCGCGCCCTTCGAGGCTGTTTCTCCAACAAGCGGTCGGCCAGTTCGTCGACGTCTCGGATCGGCTGCCGGACGAGGTGCATCAGGGGTTCGTCTTCGCTGCCCGTTGGCTCGACATCGACAACGATGGCGACCTCGACCTCCGCACGGTTCACGATTTTGGCGGGCGCGGCCCGAACGCGGTCGCACGCAACGATGGCACCGGACACTTCGTCGATGTCGCGGCCGAGCTCGGCCTCGCGCACCGGATCGATGGCATGGGCCTCGACGTCGCGTACGACGCCGCGGGCCCGCTCGAGATCGTCGAGGCGGGCTGGAGCGTCAACCGGTTCGCCGTCCGGCAGGCGGACGGGGCTTGGTACGACAGTTACCGGACGTTGGGTCTGATCCCGGATGGGCTCCGCGACCAAGAGGTGGGCTGGTCGACCTCGTTCGTGGACCTCGATCTCGACGCGGACCTCGATGTCGTCGAAGCCTTTGGCAAGATCCACGGGTTTCCGGCAGGACGCGTCCAGCCCGACGCGTTCTTTCTTCGTGGCGACGACGGGACCTTCACGCAGCGGATCCCCGCGCTCGCGCCGGTGGGCGACGAGACCCGCGCGCTGTTGGCGACCGACCTCGACGGCGACGGCTGGCTCGACCTCGT
>JBJONI010000125.1:0-5100 GCA_046051915.1 Pseudomonadota bacterium | reverse complement strand
CCACTCTGTACACCGTGGCGACCATCACTCTCGTGCACCCGGCTGATGGCCGGGGGCACGGGCGCGACGAACACCGACGACCTCGACATCCGCAGCCTGTTCGCCCGCGGCCGTGTCGGCGGCGTCGTCAACGACGACCTGCACGATTCCTTCGACGTCGAGCTCGAACCCGACACCGGCGTGGGCGGTGACACCAGCGCCGGCCCCATCGAGCGGATGAACGACGGCGGGCTGCTGCGCCTCACCCTGCCGGGCATCTGGCACGGCGTGCTCAGCCGCTTCGCCGAGCGGACCGAGACGCTGACCATCGGCGGGAAGTGCGCGGTGCGAGGCTGGTTCACACCGACGCCGGGAGCGCGGGTGGAGATCCCGATCCCGATCCCGATCACCGCGGGCCAGCGGCGGCTGGGGATTGGGATCGACCCTTAAAGGCTACGCTTGGGCGCATCAACCGCTCCACCGGGGCCACCTGGGCGCCCCCTCCGCTGCGCTCCGGGCGGCCCCCCGGCCAGGCTCGCCCCGCCGGGGCTCGGTCGCTCCGCGACCGCGGCTGCGCCGCGCCCGCCGGTCGGCCTGGCGCGCGCGAGGCGGCGCAGAGCATCTTTCTGCACGTCAATCTGGGCCGATAGGCCGCGATCGCTCGCTCAGCGGAGCAGGTCAAGGGAACAAGAGATCAAGGATCAACGGGGGCAAGCCTCTGCGCCGCCCGCGCTGCGGGCGGCGCGGTACAGCCGCGAGCAGAGGTGCGGCGGTCGCCGACGACGTCAGTCAGCGGTCCTGACGAGCCGGAAGCCGAGGAAGACGTCGCGGTAGGCGGGCGAGAAGTCGTAGCGAAAGGCGACCCGCGCGCTCGGCGGGCCGCCGCTCCAGCTGCCGCCGCGGAAGACGCGGATGGACCCGGACGCCGGACCAGACGGGTCGGATACCCCACCGCTTGCGTAGGCTCCGTACCAGTCATTGGTCCACTCGTACACGTTCCCGCTCATGTCGTAGAGGCCACACGCGTTCGCCCCCTTGCTCGCCACCGCGTGGGTTCGACCGCTGCTGTTGCTGCTGTACCAGGCCACGGCGTCGATGGTAGCGCTACCGGCGTAGAGCAAGTCCTGACCACAACGCGCAGCGCCCTCCCACTCCGCCTCGGTGGGCAGACGGTACCCCGTGCAAGAGTAGACAGAAGACGGCGCGCTGCAGCTCACAGACGTGCCGCTCCCGGTGCAGGTGTAGCACCGGGCCAGGCCGGCCGCGGCCGAGACGGCGTTCGCGAAGGCTGCGGCCTCGTGCCAAGTCACTTGCTCGACCGGGCACGTCGATCCACACGCGGTCGCAAAGGAGGACGGGTTGTAGCCCATCATCGCCGAGAACTGATCCTGCGTCACCTCGGTGCGGCCCATGTAGTAGTCCCGCGTCAACGTCGTTGTCTGCGCCGGTGACTCATTGCCGCTGCAGCTCGACTGCCCCGGCGTGCAGCCCATGTTGAAGGTTCCCCCGTAGACCGTCACGAACTCAATCCCAGATGCCGTCAGGCTGACGCTGACGCTGCCGTAAGCGCTCTCCACCAGCACCTCGTCGGCGCCGGCGAGCCCGCTCGCGCTGCCGTCGCCGGCGGTCACCGCGCAAGCCCAGGTCTCGGAGGCCAGTGCCTCGCCTGCGACCACCGTGTCGCCCACCCGAACACCGTCCACCGCGTCGGTGTAGGCGACGCCGTCCACCGTCCACGTGAAGGCGTAGCTCAGGCTGTCGCCGTCGACGTCGGTCGCCGGGCTCACGAGCCCGCAGACCAGCTCGTCCCCCTCGACCGCTTCGGCCGGGCTGATCGACACCACCGGCGCCGTCGGAAGGCTGTTGGCGATGGTCAGGGCGGAGCTCTCGGCCGAGCCGCCCGCGCCCACCGGGTCGCTCACCGTCGCGCGAACGACCACGCTGTCGCCCTTGTTGAAGTCGGCGCCCGTCAGGCTGTCGCCCAACACGCCCGACACCGCCGCGCCGTTGACCAGCCACGCATAGACAAAGCTGAGCGCGTCTCCGTCCACATCGTCAGCGCCCTCCACCACCGCGCGCAGCGCGCTGTCCTCGAATGCCGGGCTCGGGTCGAGACGGACCCCGCCGAGGGTGGGCAGCGTATTGCCCACCGTGACCGAAGCCGTCGCGGGCGCGCCGTCCTCCTCGCCGTCGTTCGCGACCGCGGTGACCGTCCACACCTCGCCGCGGCTGGTCGCGCTGGCCGGCACCGAAGCCTCGACCCACGGGGTCACCCGGCCATCGACAGACCAGATGTAAGCGAAAGCTACGGTGTCTCCATCGCGGTCGGCGGCCTCAGCCACGGCCTCGAGGTCGGCCAGCGTATCGACCGCGGCGGGCAGCGACACCGAGACGGTCGGCGGCGCGTTGACCACGGTCACCTCCGCCTCGGCCACCCCGCCGTCGGCCAGGCCATCGTTGGCGACCACCTGAACCCGCCAGACCTCGCCCTTCTGCGTCTCCGCGGCGGGCAGCGTGTCGGCGATCAGGTCGCCCCGGAGGGCGCCGTCCTGAACCCAGACATACCGGTACCTCACCGCGTCGCCCTCCGCGTCGGCCGCTTCGGCCACGATGACGACCCTCACGTCGTCATCCGTGTCAGGCCGGTCCGGGGACAGCGCGATGGTGGCCGCGCCGGGCGGGGTGTTCGGCCCCGCTCCGTCGGAGCCACTCCCGTCCTCGTTCCCGTCCCCGTCACCGTTCCCGCCCCCGTCCCCCTCGGCCGGTCCAGAGCCCCCGCTGTCCTCAGGGACAGCCTTGGGCGCTTGCGCGCCCTCTTCGAAGACGCTGCAAGCCACGAGCGAAAGGGGGAACATCAAGGGCAACAGATGGCGAGCTGGCATCGGGTCTCCTGAATGGGGGTGTACCGGCACCACCAAGGGCTAAGAGTTATCCCGACGGACCGCGCGCAACCAAGCGTAATTGCCCGGATACCACCAAGCCGGAACAAGCCTGACCTCCCGGGTTCGAGGCTTGCGGATGGGCGGGCCCCGACGCCCAAGCTCTGCGACGACCGGGAGCGATGTCGCAGTCGTCGAACAGCTCGGCGACGGTCTTGCTGCGCATCGCTGTGCCCCGGTCGGCGTGAATGGTCAGGGTGCCTTCGACAATCCCCGCAGCCGCCACGAGATCGCGGATCCACTGCTCGGCGAGCCGTGCGCTCTCAACCGCCGCCAGCATCCAACCCACGGCCTTACGGCTGAAGATGTCCATCATGACGTAGAGGTGAAACCAGACCCGTCGTTCGGGTCCTCGAACCTTGGTGATATCCCAGGACCACACCTGATTCGGCGCGCGAGCGACCAGCCCAGGCGGTACAACGTGGGGGTGGCGCCGTACGGCCCGCCGCTCGCGGACCGCGCCAGCCGCGCGCATCACCCGGTACATCGTTGAAACGGAGCACACATAGGCGGTTTCGTCAAGGAGCGTCGCATAGACCTGCCGCGGGGCGACGTCCATGAACCGTTCGGAGTGCAAGAGGTCGAGGACGGAGCGTCGCTCGTCAGCCGCGAGCGCGCGGCTCTGGGGCGTCCTGGCCTCCTTGGGCGGCTTCGGCGCACGCCGTCGGCTCAAGGTCGCCCGGGACACGCCCAGGGCGGCGCATGCGGTGGCCAGCCCGACCGACGGGGAGATGGAAGCGACCGCGTTCATTCGCACCTCCCGCTCGTCGTTGCTGACAGCGGGGCCACAAGCTCCGCCAACTTTTTCTGGGCGTCCAAGATGATTTCTGAGCGTCGCAGACGCTCCTTGAGTGCGGCGTTTTCGCGTTCGAGGCGCTCAATCTCCTTCCGCTGGGCTGCGACGACAGGGTCGAGGGGCGGGCGGCCCCGCTTGCGCGCCAGGGCGGACTCGTCACCCTCGGTCCGAGCCCGGCGCCAGTCGTGCAGATGCGAGGAGTACAGCCCCTCGCGGAGCAGGATCTCACCGATGGTGCCGTCATTTGCAAGGGCGGCGTCGCACTCAGCGAGGACGCGGGCCTTGTAGTCGGCGGTGAGCGTGCGGCGGCGACCGGCCCGGTCGTCTGCCGCGTGGGCCTCGGGTGCGGTCTTGTCGGCTGAAGTCGTCATCGGTCCTTCGAGGTGCCCTGCTCAGTAATATCGGGGGCGCGTCCTGTCTCAGCCTTGTTGACACGCAGGGCCCCTTATGCTGACCGGCCAGTCGACCCAAAATTCCAGGCATCCGCCGACACGAACACTCTTGGCAGCCGCATCAGATCGCACCCCTGCCGGACCCACCCCGGCTCGCAGGTCACCGACGACGAGGCCTCGGCCCGGCTCACCTCGCGCGCGACCCGCTCGTCGTAGGCGCCGTCCGGGTAGGCGAACGCCACCGGTGAACCGAGCTGCCGGACCGCGCCCACGGAGCCCTGGACCTCGGCCCGAAGCGCGTCCTCGTCGACCTGTGTGAGTCGGGGGTGATGGACGCTGTGCGCGCCGACGCGCATCCCGAGGCCCGCCAGCGCGGACCACTCGCTCGGACGGAGGTACAGACGGGCAGCGAGGTCGTGCGGCAGTCGGCAGCCGACCGCGGCGGAGAGCGCCTCGAGCATCACCGCTTGCTGGTCGTGCGTCGCGGCGAGGAAGCGCGCCTTGGGCTCGCCCCCCACCCAGGCGGCTTTGCCCTCATGGGTGTCAATTCGACCGCGGTGCTCACCGCCCTGCGGGAGCGGCACCCGCGCCTGTCGCTCCTCGGCGTGGTCGAGGAGCCAATACCACGCGTCCACGGCGGCGACCCTCGATGCGTCACCGTGGAGCCCTGTCGCGACGTAGAAGGTGGCCGAGACACCCCGCGCGGCGAGCAGCGGCGCAACGACGTCAAGGTGCTCCCTGTAGCCGTCGTCGAAGGTGAGGACCGACCCTCGCGGCAGCGCGTCACCGCGTGCGAGCGCGCGCTCCACCGCTTCGAGTGGCACGACCGGACCGGCCCCCTCGACGACGTGGAGCAGCTCGGGCACCGTGAGCGCCGTGCCGCGCATCCGGTAGCAGCTCGGAAGGCCAAAGGCGGCCGGTGCTTCATTGCGGATGCGATGGAGCATCAGGATGCGGGTGACGTCAGAAGCCACGCGTACCCTCCCTCGTCCCG